>NZ_JAKEDR010000016.1 GCF_023653455.1 Paraclostridium ghonii | reverse complement strand
AATATATATAGACTAAAATAATAGAGGAGGATATTTTTTTGATATATATACTGATTATATTAGGATTAATAGGATTAGATCAAATATCTAAATTTTTAGCTATAAAGTATTTAGTTAATATAGAGAGTATACCTATAATAGAAAATATATTTCACTTAACATATGTTGAAAATAGAGGAGCCGCATTTGGAATGTTCCAAAACAATCAAATTATATTCGTAGTTGTTGCTTTATTTGCATGTGTATTTGGACTGTATTACTTATATAAAAACCGAGTAAACTTACTTGGGAAAAGCGCTATTATTCTTATAATATCAGGAGCAATAGGAAATCTTATAGATAGATTAAGATTAGGCTTTGTAGTAGATTATTTCGATTTTAGGATAATTTGGGATTATGTATTTAATATAGCAGATGTGTTTGTAGTTATAGGAACTATACTTTTGTGTATATACATAATATTTTTTGAAAATGACAAGTAGGTGAAATTATGGAAGAAATAAGACAGTTTTTAGTGATAGATGAAGAAGAAGGAGACAGACTAGATGTTTATTTATCTGGGCAGCTAGGAGATATGTCTAGAAGTTATATTCAAAAAATTATAAAAGATAAAAAAGTTAATGTTAATGGGAAAATAGAAAAAGCTAAGTATTTGGTTAAAGAAGATGACCATATAACTATTGAGATACCAGCACCAAAGCTTCTTGAAGTAACACCACAAAATATACCGATTGATATTGTTTATGAAGATGGTGATTTAATAATAGTAAATAAACCACAAAACATGGTTGTTCATCCAGCTCCTGGAAATTATGATAATACATTAGTAAATGCAATTTTATATCATTGTAAAGGAAACTTATCTTCTATAAATGGAATTATAAGACCTGGAATAGTACACAGAATAGACAAAGATACATCTGGACTTTTGATGATTGCAAAAAACAATAATTCTCATAACTCACTAGCGCAACAACTAAAGGATCACTCAATAACTAGAGAGTATGAATTTATATGCCATGGAGTTATGAAAGAAGATAAAATAACAGTGGATAAACCTATTGGAAGAAATCCTAAAGATAGATTGAAAATGGGTATAGTTAAGGATGGAAAGAATGCAGTTACTCATTTTGAAGTGATAAATAGATATGAAAGCTTTACTCATGTCAAAGCAACCTTAGAAACTGGAAGAACTCATCAAATAAGAGTACATGCATTATCTTTAAATCATCCGTTATTAGGAGACCCTCTATATGGGCCTAAAAATAATAAATTTGGAGTTAAAGGTCAAACACTACATGCTAGAAAGTTAGGGTTTATACACCCTACAACTAATGAATATATGGAATTTAATTCAGAACTTCCAAAATATTTCAGCAATTTAATAGGGAAAATAAAATAAAAACAGTTGTTAAAAGCAATTTATTATTATATAATTATAAAAAATGAATGTTACCTTTAATTGATACAGAGAGATCAAAAGGCGAGATAACAAGAACTTATATAATATAAGATTCTTTATATTTGATAAGCATGCTTCTTGCCTAATGGTAGGAAGCTTTTTTTTGAGGAATTACCTTATTATAAAAGGAGGATTTAAATGAAAGAAAAGGCTCAATTAATGGACGAAAAAGCTATGGGAAGAGCTATAACTAGAGTAAGCCATGAAATTATAGAAAAAAATAAAGGTGTAGAAGATGTTGTTTTAGTAGGTATAAAAACTAGAGGAGTTCCTATAGCAGATAGAATAGCAAAAAAAATCGAGAGTATAGAAGATGTATGTGTAAATACTGGTGAAATTGATATAACTTTATACAGAGATGATTTAAAAAAGATAGATACAGATCCAGTTATAAATGGAACTGACATAAAATTTGATATAAATGATAAAGTAGTAATATTAGTTGATGATGTTTTATATACAGGAAGAACAGTAAGAGCAGCTTTAGACGCTATTATGGATATAGGTAGACCTAAATCTATACAATTAGCTGTTTTAGTTGATAGAGGCCATAGAGAATTACCTGTAAGGGCTGATTATGTAGGTAAAAATGTTCCTACATCAAAGCATGAAGTAATTTCAGTTATGTTAAGTGAAACTGATGGAAAAGATTCAGTAACTATAAACGAATAGGAGCATAAACTTATATAAGGTTAACGCCTTTTAATTCAGTACAGAGATACTGAAAAAGGGAGAATTATTTCTCCCAAATTAAAAATAGGGAGGTTTTTTTATGAAAAAAACAATGTTATCATTACAACATTTATTAGCTATGTTTGGAGCTACGGTTTTAGTACCGATATTAACAGGATTTGACCCAGCAGTTGCTATTTTCTGTGCAGGAGTAGGGACATTAATATTTCATGCATGTACAAAAGGAGTAGTTCCAGTTTTTTTAGGATCAAGCTTTGCTTTTATACCTGTTATATTAGCAGCTAAAGAAGCTCACAATGGTGATTTAGCTTATGCTCAAGGTGGAATAATAGTAGCAGGTCTTATATATTTAATAATGTCAGTTATAGTAAAAAAAGTAGGGGTAGAAAAGATAAAAAAATATTTTCCACCTCAAGTTGTTGGAGCAATGATAGCAGTTATAGGGCTTAACTTATTGCCTACTGCAGTCAATATGGCATCAAATAACTTTTTAATAGCAATCATGACGTTAGGATTAGCAATAGCAATAAATGTATTTTGTAAGGGATTTATAAAGCAATTAAATATAATAATCGCTGTATCTATAGGATATACAGTATCGTTAATATTAGGAAATGTAGATGTTTCGTTTATGAGTGCAAACACATCTCTTTTACAAGTACCAAGCTTTACATTACCAAAATTTAGCTTAGAAGCGATAGTATTAATTGCACCTGTGGTTTTAGCGGTATTCATGGAACATATAGGAGACATGACTACTAATGGAACTGTAGTTGGAAAGAATTTCATAGAAGAACCAGGACTTCATAGAACGTTAATGGGAGATGCTTTAGCTACTATTGTTGCAGGATTTTTAGGAGGACCAGCAAATACGACTTATGGCGAAAATACAGCTGTACTTGCTATAACTAAAAACTATGATCCATCAATATTAAGAAGAACTGCTATATGTGCAATATTACTTGCATGTGTAAGTAAGTTTGGTGGATTTTTACAAAGTATACCTACAGAAGTTATGGGTGGAATAAGTATAATGTTATTCTCGATGATTGCATATGTAGGTTTGAAAACAATAAATGATAGTAAATGCGTAGGAAATAAAAAGAATATAATAATAATCGCTACTATAATGGTAATAGGGATAGGAACTACTTATTTAAGCAATAGAGGGATTGTTATAGGGGTACCTATAACTAACACTGTTACAATAACAGGCTTAAGTTTAGCGGCAATAGTAGGTATTATATTAAATAGAATATTAAATAAAGAAGAGTTTAAAAAGGATGTTAAAGAAGAAAGAGAAGTTCTTAGCTCTCAAGCTATATAAAATAAATATAAACTAAAAAACAGGGCTTAACCCTGTTTTTTTAGTTTAACAACTAGTTCTTCAGATGGGGTTACATAAATAGTGCTATTTGTTTCGTATATAACCATTCCAGGTTTAGAACCGTTTGGTTTTTTTACATTTTTCTTTAATGTATAATCAACAGGAACCTGAGATGACATTTTAGATTTACTGAAAAATGCAGCTAACATCGCTCCTTCAAATATTGTGGATTCTGGAATTTCATTTCCATTGGATTTAATAATAACATGAGACCCTGGAATGTTTTTAGTATGCATCCACAAATCATCATTGTTAGCAACTCTTAGTGTTAGAAAATCATTTTGCTTATTATTTTTACCGACCAATATTGTAAATCCATCAGAAGATAAGAATTCATTTGGTTTAGTGGTCAAAGTGTTTTTTTCTTTTTTACATTTAACTTTACCGCGCATATAACCAAGTTTTTGAAGTTCTTCTTTTATATCGTTAAGCTCAGCTAGGTTATCGCAGTTATCTATGCTAAGCATTATATTTTCAAGGTAATTAATTTCTTCTAAACTAATTTCTACTTGAGCGCTTATTTCTTTTTTTGCATGTTTTAACTTAGTATACTTTTTAAAGTATTTCTGAGCATTTTCAGATGGTGTTAAGTTAGGGTTTAACTCTATTTTTGTATTAGTACAATTTTCATCATAAAAATTTTGTACTTCTATAAGCTTCATACCTTTTTCAACCATATAAATATATGAAGTTATAAGTTCTCCTTTGATTTTATATTTTATTGCATTGTCGGATTCTTTAAGCTCTAGTTCTTGTTTTTTCAACTTATTATAAAGTCTATCTAATTTTATAGATATACTTTTTTTAAAGTCCGATGCACGCTGATTTATTCTTTCTTTACTATCTTTATTAGCATAGAAACTTTCTATTACTGATGAAATACTTTCATTATTAATAACTTTTAGATTTTTAAATAAAGAAAGATTTATACAACTAAAATCTAGAAGTTTATCAATAGAAGGATCTATAGCTAAACATGGATTGTAATTTGAGGTTTTTACATCTTGCATAATATTAAAAAATTCTTTATACAGTGTATCAAAACTTTTATCGTCTAAATCTGAAGTTGAAATAGATATATCTAAATTAGACCTAGAACAAATCTCTTTTGATACAGTGGGGCTTATCCCTAAAAATTTAGAGTATATAGATTTTGATATAGATCCATTAAAATCTTTAAGAATACCTTTAAAGATGTCTATAGAAATTGGATCAAGAGGATTTAATTTATCCTGAGCAGGAGGTAAGGTATATGTTATACCAGGTAGTATTTGCCTTACTCTACTAACGCTAGGTGGTATTCTTTTTATAGAATCTACTACTTTATCTTCTTCATGAGTAAGGATTATATTACTGTGTCTTCCCATAATTTCTATTATTAAATCTTTAGTAGTTTTTGATTTTAATTCATCTAGAGATTCAATTGTTACTTTTATAATTCTTTCAAAACCAACTTGAGAAATGCTAACTATATTTCCACTTTGGATATACTTTCTAAGTAACATGCAAAACATAGGAGCATTTATAGGATTTTCCTTTTTATACGAATTAGAAAGATAAATTCTAGGATTAGATGAGCTTGCACTTAGTACTAGCTTAAAATTCTCTTTATTATTTCTTATATGTAAAACTATTTCATCATTTTCTGGTTGATATATTTTATCTATTTTTCCGCCAACTAATTTAGAAGATAGTTCATCACAAATAGAATGAACAACTAAACCATCGAATGCCATAATATCATTCCTTTCAAAATTTATTGATAAGTAGATTATTACACATATACACAATAATGTGAATATAATATTTAGAATATAGTCTAAAATAATGTATAGTTTATACTCAATATAATTTCCTTTTATGAATAAAATATTGTATAATAAGCTAAGAATTCAAATTTATAGGAGGGATATAAATGAACTTCTGGAAATTACATGGAGTCGGAAATGATTTTATAGCAATTGATGGTAGATTTGATAATATACATTCTAAAGATTATTCAGATTTAGCCAAAAAAGTTTGTCATAGAAGATTTGGAGTTGGAGCGGATGGGTTATTAGTAGTTAAAGATTCCGATATATGTGATGTAGAAATGGTATATTATAACTCAGATGGATCAAGGGCAAATATGTGTGGAAATGGGCTAAGATGTTTTTGTAAATTTGTATATGACAATAATATAGTAAAAGATACAGAATTTAGTGTATATACACTTGACGGAATAAAAAAAATATCTTTAAATATAGAAAGTGAAAAAGTTTATACTATAAGAGTAAATATGGGAAAACCAAATTTCAATCCAAAAAACATTCCAGTAAATACAAACAAGGAAACCTTTATAAAAGAAAAACTATTAATAGGTAATAAAGAAGTAGAAGTAAGTTCAATTCTTATGGGAGTTCCACATACTATGATATTCGTAGATGAACTTATAAAAGAAGATATATATAAGTATGGAGCGTTAATAGAAAAGAATGAAATTTTTCCTAAAAAAACTAATGTTAACTTTGTTAAAATTGATGACAAAGATAATATACATGTTTACACTTGGGAAAGAGGATGTGGGTACACATTAGGATGTGGAACCGGCATGACAGCATCTGTAATTCTTGGCAATTATTTAGGTAAAGTAAACAAAATAGTTAATGTAGAATCAGAAGGTGGAAGCGTAAGAATAGAGCTGCTTGATGATGCATATATGATAGGAAATGCAGTTAAAATATGTGAAGGAACTTTGGAGGTATAGTATATGGCTATTAGTATGACAGGTTTTGGAAGAGGCGAATATAAAGATGATAACTACCATTTTACAGTAGAATGTAGAACTATAAACCATAAATATGTAGATATAAATATACGCCTTCCTAGAAAAATATCTTTTCTAGAGGATAAAATAAGAAATGTAGTCAAAGATTATATAAAAAGAGGTAGAGTTGATTTATATATAAAACTTGACTTAATAGGTAGTGAAGATGTAAACTTAAAATTTGACGAGAAGTTAGCTTCTGAGTATGTAAATATATTAAACAATATAAAAAATACGTTTAATTTAAAAGATGATATAAGCGTTATGAACATAGCAAAATTCCCTGATATAATAAAAAGTGAAGAAAAAGAAGAAGATGAAGACTTATTGTGGTCAATGCTTAAGAAGGCTTTAGCTGATTGCTTAATTAAGTTAAAAGACATGAGGGTTGAAGAAGGATCAAAGCTTGCTAGTGATATAGATATGAGATGTGATTTATTAAAAGATTATATTGAACAAATAGAAAACTACTCATATAATGTTGTTAATGAATATAAAGATAAATTAAACAATAGAATAACTGAGATTTTAGAAAATCCAAGTCTAGTAGATGAAAATAGATTAGCTCAAGAAGTTGCTATATATGCAGATAAATGTAGCATAACAGAAGAAATAGTAAGATTTAAAAGTCATATAATACAACTTAAAAAAGCTATATATAAAGATGAGTCTATAGGAAGAAAAATAGATTTTCTAATACAAGAAATGAATAGAGAAACTAACACTATAGGATCAAAATCATCTGACTTAAATATAACTAATTTAGTAGTTGAAGTGAAAAGCGAATTAGAAAAAATAAGAGAACAGATACAAAATATAGAATAGGAGATGAGTTTATGAGCACTAACCTTATAAATATCGGATATGGGAATGTAGTTATGGCTAACAAGGTGGTTGCTATAGTAAGTCCAGAATCAGCTCCTATAAGAAGATTAATACAAGAAAGTAAAGAAAGTGGAAGGCTAATTGATGCTACTTATGGTAGAAAAACTAGAGCAGTTATAATAACTGATAGTCAGTATATAATATTATCATCAGTACAACCAGAAACGGTAGCACATAGATTTACAGATAAAGATGATAATATAGAGAATTAGAAAGGAAGATATAGATGAAGAGGAAAGGTTTATTGCTGGTTGTTTCTGGACCGTCAGGAGCAGGAAAAGGAACTATATGTAAAGAATTTTTGAATAATAATGAGGATGTAAAATTATCAGTTTCAGCTACTACAAGAAAACCAAGAGAAGGTGAAGTAGATGGAGTAAACTATTTCTTTTTAAGTAAAGAAAATTTTAAATCAATGATAGATAATAATGAACTTTTAGAGCATGCTCAAATATATGATAATTTTTATGGGACACCTAAAGCTGCAATTTTAGAAAACTTAGAAAATGGACATGACGTTGTTCTAGAAATAGAAATGCAAGGCGCTAGACAAATAAAAGAAGTTTATCCAGAAGGGGTATTCATATTTATACTTCCTCCATCTCTTGACGAACTAAAAAATAGAATAGTTGGAAGAGGAACAGAAACTGAAGAACAAATAAATAAAAGGTTTAGTTGTGCACTAGATGAAATATGTCAGATTGAAAATTATGATTATTTTATAGTAAATAAAGATGTGAAAAATTCAGCTCAAGATATAGAACATATAATATCAGCTGAAAAAAATAAAGTTTATAGATACAAAGATAATATAATAAAGAAATTTAAGGAGGAATTATAAAATGATAAAACCATCAATAAACGAAGTATTAAACCAAATAGATAATAGATACTACTTAGTAGTAACTGTAGCTAAGAGATCTAGAGAATTAATAGATGGAGCTACTCCATACGTTCCTACTACTAAACATCAAGAAATAAAGCCTGTTACTTTAGCTACTCAAGAAGTTGCAGATAGAAAAATATCATTTAGAAAATTAACTGAGGAAGAAATAGAAATAGAAGAAGCTAAGCACTTATTAGCTCAAACTCAAAATATAATAGAGGAGTAATATCATGCTAAAGGATAAGACTGTTGTTATAGGCGTATGTGGAGGAATAGCTGTTTACAAGGCTTGTGACTTAGTTAGCAAGTTGAAAAAAACAGGTGTTAATGTGCATGTAATAATGACCAAATCAGCAGCAGAATTTGTAGCCCCACTTACATTTCAGACATTAAGTCAAAATTATGTAGTTAAAGATATGTTTGAATCTCCAAAATCTTGGGATGTAGAACATATATCATTAGCTAAGAAAGCGGATGTATTTGTATTAGCTCCAGCTACTGCAAATGTCATAGGTAAAGTAGCTAATGGGATCGCAGACGATATGTTAACTACGACTGTTATGGCTACAAAAGCAAAAGTTCTTATAGCTCCAGCTATGAATACTAATATGTATGAAAATCCTGTGGTACAAAGGAATATACAAACTTTAAAAGATTTAGATTACAAGTTTGTAGAGCCAGAAAGTGGAAGATTAGCTTGTGGAGATATAGGATCAGGAAAACTTGCATCTGTTGATACTATTTTTAATAGTATAATTGAACTTTTAGAAATTAAAAAAGATTTAGAAGGAACTAGTATGATAATAACTGCTGGACCTACAGTTGAAAGTATTGACCCAGTAAGGTATCTAACAAATAGATCAAGTGGGAAAATGGGTTATTCTATAGCTAAAAAAGCTATAGAAAGAGGAGCAGACGTAACTCTAGTATCAGGACCTACAAATATAGTTCCACCTCAGAATTTAAAGAAATTTATTCAAATAGAATCAGCTCAAGATATGTATAATGCTGTTTTAGAAAATATGAATGAAAATGAAGTTATTATAAAGAGTGCTGCAGTTGCAGATTATAGACCTAAAAAATACTCAGATAGTAAAATAAAAAAATCTGATGATGATTTAAGTATAAGCTTAGATAGAACTAAAGATATTGCATTAGAATTAGGAAAAATAAAAAACAATAAGATTTTAGTAGGATTTGCAGCAGAAACTAATGATTTATTAGAAAATGCTAAAAATAAAATTGCAAAGAAAAATTTAGATTTTATCGTGGCAAATGACTTAACTCAAGATGGTGCTGGATTTGGTGTTGATACCAACATAGTTAAGATTATAGATAGAGATGGTGTTATACAAGAACACCCTAAAATGAAAAAAGAAGAGGTAGCAGATGTTATCTTAGATAAAATAAAAACTCTATTAAACAAATAAGCATCTATATTTATATAGATGCTTAATTTTCATTTGTTTATAAATAAGATATTAAATATAAACTTATAAATAATTAATTTAGTGTAAATGATAATAACTATATAAACTTGAAATAGAGGTTAAATTATGAAGCAATTTGCAAAAGTTATAGTTAGAAATAACTCTATACATACTGACAATTTATTTACATATGAAATTCCAGAATTTTTAATTGAAAATATAAATATCGGGCATAGAGTACTAGTTCCATTTGGAATATATAATAAACCAGTAGAAGCATTTGTATTTGATGTATCAGATCATTTAGATGAACATATAAAGACAAAAAAAATTGTAGATATACTAGATGAAGATCCAATTTTTTCAAGAGACGATATAAGTTTAATTGGATGGATGAGAAATAAATACTTATGTACATATATAGACTGTATAAATTTATTATATCCCAAAGGATATAAGTTAAATAACTACAAAGTTATTACACTTATAAATGAGGAACTTAATGACTTGAGTGAAAATGAGAAAAAAATTATTAACGCACTTAAGGAAAATAAAGGTTCAATGAAACTTGGAAAAATTAAAAAAATATCAAACTTAAACAATATAATATATAAAATGAACAAAAAAAATATTATAGATGTAAAATGGGAGTATAAGAATCATAAAAATGAGAAGAAAGATTATATTATATCTATATCTGATTATATATCTGATATAGAGCATTATATAACTATAAATAAAGTAAAGCTGGGAAGTAAACAAAAAGAAATTATAGAATTTTTAAAAGAAAAAAAGTATATAACATTAAGGGAGCTTAATACTATATTCCCTTCATCTAAACAAAGTGTAGTTAAACTAAATGAAAAAGAACTTATAAGTATAAAAGAGATAGATTTATATAGAAAGCCTAAGGAAATATACTCTGTTGAAAATAAAAAAATAGAGTTAAATGAAGAACAAATGGATGTAGTTAACATTATAAAGAATGAAATGTTTGAAGAAAATAAAAAACCGTATATGATACATGGAGTTACAGGTAGTGGTAAAACCGAAGTGTATATGGAAATAATAGAATATTCACTAAGTCAAGGTTTAGATAGTATTGTTTTAGTTCCGGAAATTTCATTAACACCTCAAACTATATCTAGATTTAAAAATAAATTTGGAGAGGTAGTTGGCGTTTTTCATAGCCAATTATCACAAGGTGAAAAGCATGATGTTTATAAGCAAATAAAAGATGGTAAAATAAGAATATTAATAGGAGCTAGGTCGGCTTTATTTGCGCCATTTACAAGTCTTGGAGTTATAATTATAGATGAATTTCATGAAGGTGCTTATAAATCCGAAAAAAACCCTAAATTTAGTGCTATAGATGTTGCTAAATATATATCTAATAAAAGATGTGCTTCCTTAGTTTTAGGGTCAGCTACGCCATCAATTGAAGAATACTTTAATGCATTAAATGGAGGATATAAATTACTAGAAATAAATAAAAGGGCTAATAATAAGCCTATGCCTAAAATTGAAGTTGTAGACATGAAAGAAGAACTAATGGTAGGAAATAAAAGTATTTTTAGCAATAAATTAAAAATAGAAATAGAAAGTGCAATAAATAGTAAAAATCAAGTAATGTTATTTTTAAATAGAAGAGGATACTCAAATTTTGTTTCTTGCAGAAAATGCGGTTATGTATTCGCTTGTGAAAACTGCGATATATCTCTTACTTACCATAAAAAAAGTAACACAGGAAAATGTCACTATTGTGGATATGAAAAAGAAATTTCAAAAGAATGTCCAGAGTGTAAAAGTAAGTATGTAAAGCCATTTGGAATAGGAACTCAGAAAATAGAAGAAGAAATAAAATCAATATTTCCAAATATGAAAATTCTAAGATTAGATAAAGATACAACATCTAAAAAAGGAGAATTTGAAAATATATTAAATGATTTTAAAAATAAAAAAGCAGATGTATTGATAGGAACACAAATGCTTAGTAAAGGTTTAGATTTTGAAGATGTTACATTAGTAGGAATTTTATCTGCTGATATGATTTTGAAGTTTCCTGACTTTAGAAGTTGTGAAACTACATTTCAATTGATAACTCAAGTTTCAGGAAGGGCAGGAAGATCACACAAAGAAGGTAAAGTTATATTACAAACCTATGATACTGATCACTATGCAATTAAACATGCTATAAATTACGATTTCAAAGGTTTTTATGAAGATGAAATTAAAATAAGAAAATTATTTGAATACACACCTTTTAATAATATGATTAGTGTGGTTTTAAGTGGAAAAGATAATCTTAAAGTAGAAGAAAATGCTAGAAAAATGTATGACTCATTACAGTATTTATTAAGAGAAAGAGGCATAAATAATTTAGATTTTATATTAGGGCCAAATCCTTGTTCAATAAACAAGATAAATCAAAATTTTAGATGGCAAATACTATTTAAAGATGATGATATTGAAATTAATCTATTAAAGGGTATAATAAAATATATATGTATAGCCAAGCGCGATGTAGTTTTTGATAAGGATATAAATATATCTATAGATATAAATCCTTATAGTGTATTATAAAATTTAGGAGGAACATAAAATGGCATTAAGACAAATAGTTCAAATAGGAGAACCGGTACTAAGAAAAAAATGTAAACATGTTGAAAAAATTGATGAGAAAATAATACAATTATTAGATGATATGGCAGATACTATGTATGAAGCTGATGGAGTAGGTCTTGCAGCACCACAAGTAGGGATATTAAAAAGAATAGCTATAATAGATGTAGGAGATGGAATTATAGAACTTATAAATCCACAGATAATAGAAACTTCTGGAACTCAAACGGATGATGAAGGATGTTTAAGTGTTGTGAATGAGTGTGGGCCTGTAACAAGACCATATTATGCAAAAGTTAGAGCTATGAATAGAAAAGGTCAAATGTTTGAAATCGAAGGTGAAGAACTTTTAGCTAGAGCATTCTGCCATGAAATAGACCATTTAGATGGTGTCTTATTTGTAGACAAAATTGAAAAGTAATAGGAGTTGGAAAAATATGAAGATAGTATTTATGGGAACTCCAGAATTTGCAGTTCCATGTTTACAAAAGATAATAGATGAGGGACATGAGGTTGTTTCGGTAGTTACTCAGCCAGATAAACCTAAGGGTAGAGGTAAGAAATTAGCTATGCCTCCAGTAAAGGAATTAGCTTTGAAATATGATATACCAGTATACCAACCTTTAAAAGCTAGGGAAGAATCATTTGTAGAAACTTTAAAAGAACTAAATCCGGAGCTTATAGTAGTTGTAGCATTTGGACAAATACTTCCTAAGAGTATATTGAATATTCCAAAATATGGATGTGTAAATGTGCATGCATCTTTATTACCAAGATATAGAGGAGCAGCTCCTTTAAACTGGGTTATAATAAATGGAGAAGAAAAAACAGGAGTAACTACTATGTATATGGATGAAGGTCTTGACACTGGAGACATGATATTAAAAAGTGAAATACCTTTAGACGATGAAATTACAGCAGGCGAACTTCATGACAAGATGATGATAGATGGAGCACAAGTTTTAAAGGAGACTATAGATTTAATATCTAAAGGGCAAGCTCCTAGAGAAAAACAAAATAATGAAAATACCTGTTATTCACCTATAATGAATAAGTCATTAGGAAATATAGATTGGAATAAATCAGCTAAAGATATACATAACCTTATAAGAGGTATAAACCCATGGCCTAGTGCATATACGACTTATGAAGCGCAAACTATGAAAATATGGAAAACTAAAGTAATAAATGAAAATAGTGACAAAAAACCAGGAACTATACTTAGTGTAGGTAAAGAAGGAATAGAAGTTTCTACAGGAGAAGGAAGTATTCAAATAAAAGAAATACAAATGTCTGGTAAAAAGAGAATGGAAGTACATGAATATATAAAGGGAAATAATATAAATACAGATGTTATATTAGGAAGTTAATATTATGAATTTTAAAAAATACATGACAACTACAGTTTTTTTAATAGGAATATTATTATTTTTATTAGTTGGATTAAATATTTTTATGAATAGTTTTGAAAATATGTTTTCTATCTTAGTAAACGGGATGATAATATTATTGTTAATTATAACCATATTTTCAACTTTAGTTACATATGGAGTTGTTAATGATAAAATAGTAAATAAATCTCTAATGAAATTTAATTTTAAAATAGTTAGCTTTTTATATCCTGTTCTTATTGTTTTAGGAAATACTTTAAGCATACCTAAAAATGAAATAAGAAAGGTATATATAAAATTAAATAATGAATATATATATAGTAATAGGTATAACATAAAGTCTGAAGATGTACTTATTTTAATACCTCACTGTATTCAAAAAAGTGAATGTCATTTAAAGATTACGACGAATGTTAGAAATTGTAAAAGTTGTGGTCTTTGCAATGTAAAGGATTTAATAGATTTACAAGATAAATACAATGTAGATGTATTTATAGCTACTGGAGGAACATTAGCTAGAAAGAAAATAAAAGAATCTAAACCTAAAGCTGTAGTAGCTGTAGCTTGCGAAAGAGATTTAACAGCAGGAGTTCAAGATATAAGGCATGTACCAGTTTTAGGAGTCTTTAATAAAAGGCCAAATGGACCTTGTGTAGATACACAAATTGATGCAACTGAAGTTGAAAATGCAATAAAATTCTTTATAGGAGAGTGTTAATTATGATGCCGTATTATGGTTATGGATATTATTTTGACCCAACATTATTTATTTTAATACCAGGTATACTATTTACTATGTATGCACAGTTTAAAGTAAGCAGTACAACAAGTAGATATTTTAAAGTTCAAGGTAGATGTGGATATACAGGAGAACAAACAGCTAGAAAAATATTAGACGCAAATGGGCTTTACAATGTTAGAATTGAAATGTCTAGAGGAAAACTTAGTGACCATTATGATCCAAGAGGTAATGTAGTAAGATTATCACAAGATGTTTATTATGGTAAATCTATTACTTCTGTTTCGGTAGCTGCACATGAGTGTGGGCATGCAATTCAACACGCTAAAGGGTATGCACCTCTTCAAATAAGAAGTAGTTTAGTTCCTGTAGTTAATTTTGCATCTAATATGTCTTGGTTTTTAATATTTATAGGACTGTTTATGGCAGGACCTTTATTAAGAATAGGTATATTATTATTTTCAGCGACTGTATTATTCCAAATAATTACATTGCCAGTTGAATTTAATGCATCAAGTAGAGCTATGGTTCAAATTGGAAATGAAGCTATATTAGAAGGTAAAGAAATAAAACAAGGTAGACAGGTGTTAACAGCAGCAGCATTAACATACGTAGCAGCAGCATTAGTATCAGTACTACAATTATTAAGATTAATTGCAATATCACAAAGACGTAATGATTAATAGAGATTGTCCTAGGGTTTCTAGGACTTTTTCTGTTTAAATATGGAGGTATTTAATGAACGCAAGAGAATTAGCATTTAAAACACTATACGATATAGAGAGAAATAAAAATTATTCAAATATGTCTATAAACAAAAACTTTAAAAACATAAACATAAGTGATCAAGAAAAAGGTCTTGCTACAGAACTTATTTATGGAATTATAGAAAATAAATATTATTTAAACTACATAATAGATAAATTATCTAAGATAAAATCCAAAAAAATGTCAACTTATGTTAAAATATCATTATGGTTAGGTATTTATCAAATACTATTTTTAGATAGTATAAAAGAGCATGCAGCAGTAAATGAAAGTGTTTCGCTTATTAAAAAATACGATAAGAAATCATCGGGATTTGTTAATGCAATACTTAGAAATGTACTTAGAAATAAAGAAACTATAATGGATATAGATAAAGCTAATATTGAGGATTTTTTATCTATAAAGTACTCATATAATCCATGGATAATCCAAAAATGGATAAAAGTATTTGGAGAAGATTTTACTAGGGATTTATTAGAATCTAATTCTGAGAAACCTAATTTATATATAAGAACGAATACAGTGAAAATAAGTAGAGATGAGTTAATTGAAAAATTAAAGTCTCAAGGAGTTATAGGTAGTAAAGTTAATGGAATAGATGAAGCTATAATGGTTAAAAATCTTAAAAATATAGAGAATAATAAACTATTTAAAGAAGGCTTTTTTACCGTTCAAGATATAAGTTCTATGCTTGTAGGTAAGGTTACTAACCCTAAAGAGGGTAGTTTAGTTTTAGATATGTGTAGTGCTCCAGGGGGGAAGACTACGCATTTAGCAACTTTAATGAACAATAGTGGACAAGTTATAGCTAGAGATGTATTTCAACATAAATTAAAGCTTATAAATAATACAGTTAAAAGATTAGGCTTAAAAAATATTGAAGTAGAAAATTTTGATGCTCTAAAAATAGATGAAAATAGTATAGATAAATTTGATTATGTAGTATCGGATGTTCCTTGTTCTGGAATGGGAATAATAAAAAGAAAGCCAGAAATCAAATTTAAAAAAGAAGAAGAACTTAAAGAATTACCGAGTATACAAAGTGAAATCTTAAGTAACGCTTCCAAGTATGTTAAAGTTGGAGGTTGCTTAATATATAGTACATGTACTATACATGATGAAGAAAATATAGATATAGTTAATGAATTCTTAAAAAATAATGAAAACTTTGAATTAGTACCTATTGATGAAGTTAAAATTGATTTAGACAACCAGGATAAAGGATATATAAAAATCTATCCAAATATACATGGAATGGATGGATTTTTCATATCAAAACTTAAGAGAGTAAGGTAGGAAAAATTATGAACGATAAAATATGTTTAAAAAATTTAACCGAAGAAGAACTAAAAGAATTTTTAAAAAGCATTGGCGAAAAAGCTTTTAGAGGAACTCAAATATTTAACTGGATCTATAAAGGTGCAAAGACTTTTGATGATATGAATAATATACCAAAATCTATTAGGGAAAACTTAGATAAAGTTTCATATATAGGAAATTTAGATGTTGAGTTAAAACTAGAATCTAAAATTGATGGAACTAGAAAGTATTTATTTTTACTTAATGATGGGAATATAATAGAAAGTGTAATGATGGAATATGAACATGGTGTAACAGTGTGTATATCAAATCAAGTGGGGTGTAGGATGGGATGTAGATTTTGTGCATCAACTATAGATGGTTTGATAAGGAACTTAGAGCCATGGGAAATATTAGATCAAATAATAAAAATTCAAGAGGACATAGGCAAAAGAGTGTCAAATATTGTATTGATGGGTAGTGGTGAGCCTCTTGATAATTTTGATAATACTAAGAAGTTTTTAAGTTTAGTAAATGAAAAAAATGGACTTAACATTGGATATAGACATATTACATTATCAACGTGTGGAGTAGTTCCTAAAATGTATGAATTAGCAGATTTTAAGATTCCTATAAATTTAGCATTATCACTACATTCTCCTTTTGATGAATCAAGAAAAGAAATAATGCCAATAGCAAATGCTTACAGTATAAAGGAAGTTATAGATGCATGTAAGTATTATATAAAAAGCACTAACAGAAGGGTTACATTTGAGTATTCATTAATAAAAGGTGTAAATGATTCTATCGAGGATGCTAAGCAATTATCTAAAATTTTAAAAGGGATGTTATGTCATGTTAATTTAATTCCTATAAATAAAGTTGAGGAACGAGATTATGAAAAACCAGATAAAACATATGTATATAAATTTAGAGATATGTTAAATAAAGAGAATATACCTGCTACTGTAAGAAGAGAAATGGGAGCAGATATAAATGGAGCTTGTGGGCAATTGAGAAGAAAACATAAATAATTAAAAGGGGGAAAATTATGAAGTATAGTTGCGTTTCCCATATTGGAAAAGTCAGAAAGAATAATGAAGACTACTGCAAAGGCGAAATTATACCTACAAATTCAGGAGATATTGGAATATTTGCTATAGCTGATGGTATGGGCGGTCATAATAAAGGTGAAGTTGCAAGTGAATTAGCAGTAGAGAATATAGTTAAATTTTTAAAGAATAACTTGGTTCAAAATGAAGTTGTAAAAATAAATTATATAGATGATATAATAAAACAAGCTTACAATAACGTAAACTCTATAATATATAAAAAATCTAAAGATGATGAAGTATGTACTGGAATGGGAACTACATTAACAACTGTAATAATACACAAAGATAAAGTATATATTGCAAATGTAGGAGATAGTAGATGCTATATACTACACGATGGGAAGTTTGAAAAAATTACAAGAGATCATTCCTTAGTTGAGGAACTTATAGAGAAACACGCTATAACTGAAGAAGAAGCAAAAACGCACCCAAATAGAAATGTTATAACACGAGCATTAGGCACAGAACAAATTATAATAGTTGATATTTATAAAAAAGATATTGATAAATACGATAAAGTTTTATTAGCTACTGATGGATTAACAGGGTTCGTAGATAAAAGTGAAATAAATGAAATTATATCTAAATATAATGATATAGAAATTATAACTGAGAACTTAATAAATAAGGCTAATGAAGTATCAGGAAAAGATAATGTATCAGTTATATTGATTAATTATAATTAGGATGGTGATATAGTGGGAGAAACAGTTTTAGGAAATAGATATGAGATTATTAAAAAAATAGGCGACGGAGGAATGGCTTTTGTATATGAGGCTAGAGATAAACTTTTAAATAGAACTGTAGCTATAAAAGTATTAAGACCTGAATTTGTAGATGATGAAGAATTCTTAACTAAATTTAAAAGAGAAGCTGAAGCCGTGGCTAGTCTTTCTCATCCTAATATTGTAAATGTATATGATGTAGGAGAAGATGGAAAAGTACATTATATAGTTATGGAGCTTATAGAAGGACAGAATCTAAAAGATATAATAAAAAATGAAGGAACTTTAGATGAATACACTGCATTAGATATAACTAAACAAATAGCCAGAGCATTAGGAGCTGCACATAGAAAAGGTATTATACATAGAGATATAAAACCTCACAATATACTTATATCTAATGAAGGTAGGCTTGTTAAAGTTGCTGATTTTGGTATAGCTAAAGCTGTATCTAGTTCGACTATAACAAGTACAGGAAGCGTAATTGGTTCTGTGCATTATTTTTCGCCAGAACAAGCTAAAGGCAAATTTGTTTCAAATACAACTGACTTATATTCATTAGGAATAGTTTTATATGAAATGATAATAGGAAGGGTTCCATTTACAGGAGAAAGTCCTATATCTATAGCGCTTCAACACATAAATGAAGAAATCGAATTTACACAGGAAGAAAAAGTATCTATACCTCAAAGTGTTAGAAATATAATAAAGAAATTAACTTCAAAATCTAGTGCAGATAGATATCAAGGTGCAGATGAGCTAATAGAAGATATTGAGTATATAGAAAAAAATATAGATTTAGACTTTATAAAAGAATATGATAACTACGCTACTCAAAAAATAGATGAAGCTGAATTAAGCAAGGCTCTAAAATTAGCAGATACTAATCCTAAAAATATATACGAAGAAGAATTAGAAGAAGATGCAGAAAATATAATACCACCAAAAAAATCTTCAAGAAAAAAGAATAAAAAAGGAGATAATCCTAAAAGTAAAAAACGATGGAAAATAGCAGCTGTAGTGCTGGTGTTAATACTTATAACTCAAATAATTGTAATAGGTAAAATTGCTTTAGGGTTTAGAAATAAAGCTACTGCAGAGGGGACTGCCCCAAATTTAATAAATATGGAACTAGGTGAAGCACAAAAGAAAGCAGATGAACAGGGATTAAACATAAGGGTTAGTATAGAAGAATATAGTGATACTGTTGAAAAAGATCATGTAATATCTCAAACACCAAATGCTGGAGCTAAAGTTAATAAAGGAGACACTATTACTGTAACTATAAGTAAAGGTCAAAATCAAGCCTCTATACCAAATGTTGTAGGTAAAACATTAGGTGAAGCTGAAAATATTTTAAAAGAGAATAAACTACAATTAGGAAACGTGAAATATGTAGATAGTAACGAACCTAAAGATGTGGTTATATCTCAATCTCCAAACTCTGGAAATATAAAACCGGGAGATAAAATAGATTTAGAGGTTAGTAAAGGACCTCAACCAAAGCCTGAAGAACCAAAGCCAGAACCAGAGCCAGAACCAAAACCAGAGCCGAAACCAGAACCGCCAACAGAACCGCCAACAGAACCAGAAACGGGAGATCAAGGATCTGGAGATCAAGGAACAGGTGGATCAGGACAAGGGAATCAAGGGAATGAAGCTCCTAATGAAGGTTAAAATATAACATAAGAAAAACAAAGTAATTATAAAAAGTCCAATGATTAATAATTATTGGACTTTTTTGTAATATTTATGTAAATTAATATAGATAATATTAATTAGTAATTTAAGTAAAAATTAAGAGGAGGATTTAGATGATAGAAGGAATTATTACAAAGGGTATTGGAGGGTTTTATTATATAGATACTAAGCAAGGAGTCTATGAATGTAGAGCTAGAGGGATATTTAGAAAAGACAAGGTCACTCCGTTAGTAGGTGATAATGTAAAAATAACTGTAGTTGATGAGGAAAATAAAAAGGGCGTGCTGGAGGAAATAAAAGATAGAGAAACAGAATTAGTAAGACCTCCAATATCAAATGTAAATAAATCGATAATAGTATTTGCTGTAAAAGATCCAAATCCAAACTTATCTTTATTAGATAGATTTATTGTATTAGCTGAAAGAGAAGGATTAGAAATAGTTATAGTACTTACAAAGTCAGATTTAGCAACGGATGAAGAATTAGAAAATTTAAAAAGAATCTATGAAATAAGTGGATATAAAGTAATACCGGTTAGCAATAAAGATAAAATAAATATAGATAAGGTAAAAGAAGAGCTAAAAGATAATATAGTTGTATTTGCAGGACCTTCTGGAGTAGGGAAATCAACTTTATTAAATAATATAGATAGTAAATTTCAACTGCAAACAGGGGAAGTTAGTGATAAAATAAAAAGAGGTAAGCACACAACAAGACATGCAGAACTTTTAAAGTTAGAGTGTGGAGGTATGGTAGCAGACACTCCAGGTTTTAGTTCATTAACGTTAGATGATATTGAAGAAGATGAACTAAAAGATTATTTCATAGAATTTGATGAGTTTTCAGATGGATGCAAATTTGGAGGAAGATGTATGCATGAAAATGAACCAATATGTGGAGTTAAAGAAGGAGTAAATGAAAATAAAATATCGAAAGAGAGATATGAAAGCTACCTACAATTGCTAAAAGAAAAGCGACAAACAAAGAGGAGGTATTAATTATGATAAAGATGGCACCATCGATTTTATCGGCAGATTTTGCAAGGTTATTAGAGGATGTTAAAAAGGTTGAAAGAGCTGGATGTGAATATTTACATATAGATGTTATGGATGGACATTTTGTTCCAAACATAACTTTAGGACCAGCTATTGTTAAATCCTTAAGAAAAGATGTAAATATGGTATTTGATGCACATTTGATGATAGAAAATCCGGATAATTACATAAAGGATTTTGTAGATGCTGGATGTGATATGATAGTTGTTCATGAAGAAACATGTACTCATTTACATAGAACTATACAAAATATTAAATCATTCAATGTTAAAGCAGGGGTTGCATTAAATCCAGCAACACCTATAGAAAATATAAAATACATTTTAAATGATGTAGATATGGTGCTTATAATGACTGTAAATCCAGGATTTGGAGGGCAATCATTTATAGGAACAATGATAGATAAAATAAAAGAGTTAAAAGCATTAATAGATGAAAAGGGATTAAATGTAGATATACAAGTTGATGGAGGTATAAAGCCTTCGAATGTAAATGAAGTTGTAAAAGCTGGAGCTAATGTTATAGTAGCAGGATCAGCGATATTTAATAGTAACGATATTGAAGCTACTGTTAAAGAATTTAGACTAAATGCATCTAAGTAAGAGGATATTATGAAAGCGTGTATTTTATTAAATGGGAAAATAGAAGACATTAATTTTCTAAAAGAAGTAATTGGTAACGAAAAGTACGACTATATAATTTGTGCAGATGGAGGAGCTAATTATTTATATAAATTAAATATCGTTCCAAATTATATACTGGGAGATTTGGATTCACTACAATTAAAGGCTAAAGATTACTTTAAAGAAAAAGGTGTGAATTTTAAAAAGTTCCCTGAAAGAAAAAATGAAACAGATGCTCAACTATGTATACATTTAGCGAAATCTCTAGGGGTTTTACAGATAGAGCTTTTAGGGGCATTAGGCGGGCGTATAGACCATACTGTCGCTAATATAAATCTTATGTATTATATAAAAAAATTAGGAATAAATCCTGTAATTAAAAACGATAAAGAAGATTTATATATGATAGAAAGTGAATTTATAGATATATGTGGCGAAAAAGGAGATACATTATCTATTTTGCCAGTAAATGGAGATGCTGTAGGCATCACACTTGAAAAACTTGAATATCCACTTAAGGATGCTACTATAAAATATGGAGACCCTATAGGAATATCAAATGTAATGGAAAATAAAAAATGTAGAATAACTGTCAATAAAGGAACTCTGTTGATAGTAAAAAATAAAGTGCCAGTATAGTTAAACTATGCTGGTTTTTTGCTTTTTAAACAATATAGCATATAGCTTGGTCTATTTTATCTAATTTGTATTAAAGAAAAGTTAATATGAATATTATATTGTAGGAAGTTATTTATAGGAGGGAATAGTTTGAGAAATCAATACAGGGATTTACTTGGAGTTTTATGCTTAGCAACTGGTATTACTGTAATTTTAGCATTAATACTTCCAAACGGGATATGGATGATACTATTAGCTATTGTCCTTATAGGGTGTGGAGTCATGCTATTTATGTAAAATAAATATTATATTTTAAGGGGGATATAGGTATGAAGGTAATAACTGTTAAGTGTCCAAAAGTTTTATCTAAGATAATAGTATTTTTTATGAGAAAAAAATAGTCTTTAGACAAAAATAAAGCCTACTGTCTGTAGGCTTTTTTTATTAAACTAAGCTCTCTCAACTTTTCCAGAACGTAAACATCTAGTACAAACTTTTATTCTCTTTGGAGTACCATCTATTATCGCTCTAACGTTTCTTAAGTTAGCAGACCAAGTTCTTCTGCTATGTTTATTTGAGTGGCTCACTTGGTTTCCTGAAACCTTACCTTTACCACATACGTTACATACCTTTGCCATTTTACGTACACCTCCTTAAATGATAACTATAACACTGAAAACACAGTTTATATTAACATAAATATCTAAAAAATGCAATAGAAATATATATTTGTCTTACACATATTGAAGAAATTCTTGTTATCATATAAAATTATATATATAATTCTATATAAAGTAAATATTAAAGTTAAAATAAAACTAAAAATAATTTTAGGGGGTCAAAACATGAGCGCTAAAATAAACAATCAATTTGGAACAATAGAAATAGACAAACATGTTATAGCACAAATAGCATATCAATCTGCAATGGAAAGTTACGGATTAGTAGGCTTAGCATATAAGACAAAAGGCATAGTTGAATTATTAAAAGGAGAAAATGTTACTAAAGGTGTTAGTGTACAAGAATTAGAGGATGGAACTATAGCTATAGAACTTTATGTAATAATGCAATATGGAACAAATATATCAACTGTTGCAAATAACATAATAGATAAAGTAAAATATACAATTGAGAAAATAACTGCGTTAAAAATAAGTAAAATAGATGTTAATGTTCAAGGTATACGAGTTAAGTAATTTAGGAGGAAAAATATGATTCAATATATTGATGGGAAAAATTTAAGAGACATGTTTGTCTCTGGTGCAAATAATCTACAAAATAATAAAGATTATGTAGATAAACTGAACGTGTTCCCAGTTCCAGATGGAGATACAGGTACAAATATGTCTCTTACAATATCTTATGCTATGAAAGAGTTAGCAAAAGTTAATGATGAGGATATAACTAATATAGGTAAATCTTTGGCAAAAGGATCTCTAATGGGAGCTAGAGGGAACTCAGGTGTTATACTGTCTCAAATAATAAGAGGATTTACAAAATCTATAGAAGGAAAAGAAAATTTAAGTTCTATTGATTTAGCACAAGCATTTAAAAATGGATCAGACACAGCATATAAAGCTGTTATAAAGCCAATTGAAGGAACTATACTAACTGTAGTTAGAGAAAGCGGAGAATATGCTATAAAAGCTGCTAAAAAAGAGCAAGACATACTTAAGTTTTTAGAATTAGTTATAAAAGAAGCTGATGCTTCATTAGATAGAACTCCAGAATTACTTAAGAACTTAAAAGATGCTGGAGTAGTTGACTCTGGTGGTAAAGGATTAGTTCTTATATATGAAGGGATGTATGAAGCATTAAAAGGAAATTTAATCACTGCAAATGCATCTGGGTCTTATAATACATCTTCAGTAGAATCTGTTCAAGGTGAAATAAATACTGATGATATAAAATTTGCTTATTGTACAGAATTTATATTAGAGAGCAATAAAGTAACTTATGATAAGATTAAAGATATAATGATACCTTATGGAGATAGCTTAGCAGTAGTTGGAGATGAAGGCCTAATAAAAGTACATGTTCATACTAATGAGCCAGGAACAGTACTTCAAGAAGCTTTAAAGTATGGACAATTAGCTACCATAAAAATAGAAAATATGAAGGTTCAGCATGAAAATATACTAGTTGAAAATCAGAGATCGGTATCAAAAGAGCCAGCTAAGGAATATGGATTTATAGCTACATCTATGGGTAATGGACTAGCAGACATATTTAGAGATTTTGGAGTTGACCACATAATAGAAGGCGGTCAAACAATGAATCCTAGTACAGAGGACTTTATGAAAGCTATAGAGTCTATAAATGCAGAAAATATTATTATATTACCTAACAATAGCAATATAATAATGGCTGCAAATCAAGCTAAAGCATTAAGTGATAAAAATATAATAGTTATACCAAGCAAAAACGTAGCACAAGGATTTACTTCTCTTGTAAGCTTTAATGCTGATACAAGTGTAGAAGAAAATGAAGCCACAATGATTGAAGCTTTATCAATGGTTAAATCAGGTCAAGTTACTTATGCAGTTAGAGATACTATAATGAATGATATAGAAGTAAAAGAAGGAAACTTTATAGGTATAGGGGAAGGAAAGTTATTATCGGCAGGAGAAAGCAAAGAAGAAATAACTTTAGGATTAATAGAAAACTTAGTAGATGAAGACAGTGCTATTATAACTTTATTTTATGGAGAAGATGCAACTGAAGAAGAAGCTAACGAATTTAAGTCAATTTTAGAAGAAAAATATGAAGATATAGATGTGGAACTTTACTATGGTGGGCAACCAATATATTATTATTTAATATCAGTTGAATAATATTTCAAAAATCCTGTATAATCTTACTATTAGGTAAGTTAAATTATACAGGATTTTTTTTAGGGTGATAATATGAAAAATTTAAGTAAAGAAATCAAATATGTAAAAGGAATTGGACCAAAACGTGCTAATAAACTAAGTAAATTAGGTATATTTACAGTATCTGACTTACTTTTTTATTTTCCAAGACAATATGAAGATAGAAATAATCTAAAAAAAATATTTGAGTTAAAAGATGAAGAAAAAGTAACTATAAGAGTAATTGTAAATAACATAGAAACATCTAATGTGAGAAAAGGGTTGGTTATAACCAAGGTAGGGGTAAGAGATGAAACTGGATTTGCTAGATTGGTATTTTTTAACCAAGAATATATAAGTTCCACTTTAAAAAAAGGAGACACTATATTTGTATTTGGAAAAGTTAAAAAAACTTCTCACGGATTAGAACTAAGCTCCTGTGAAGTCGAACAGATGAGTAATAATCCCCAAAGCACATGTAAAATAATGCCTATATATCCATTGACTTATGGACTAACAAATAAAGAACTTATAAATATAATAAAAACTGTTTTTAACAATGAACAAGTGTATATAAAAGAATATCTTCCAAATAAAATAATACAAAAGTACAAGCTTTGTAGTATCGATTTTGCAGTTGAAAATATACATACACCATCTAATAAAGAGAGTTTAAAAATTGCACTATATAGATTAGTATTTGAAGAGTTTTTGATGCTTCAATTAGGTTTGTTTTTATTTAAAAATGGTGTAACTGAAAAGTCTGGTATAAACTTTGAAAAAGACCAAAAACTAGATGAAGTATTAAACTCGTTGCCATTTAAACTTACAAATGCTCAAAATAGAGCTTTGAGTGAAATAATTGAAGATATGAACTCTAAAAAAGTAATGAATAGATTAGTCCAAGGAGATGTCGGTAGTGGGAAAACTGTAGTAGCACTTTTAGCCCTAGCAAATTGCGTTTTAAATGGGTATCAGGGCGCTTTGATGGCGCCGACTGAAATATTAGCTGAACAACATTACATTTCACTAAATGAAACGCTCTCACAGTTTGGGATGAATGTAGGGTTACTAGTGGGTAGTTTAACAAAAAAACAAAAAGAACATGTATTACAAAAAGTAAAAGATAATGAAATTGATATACTAATTGGGACTCATGCGCTTATAGAAGATAAAGTAGAGTTTAATAATTTAGGAATTGTAATAACAGATGAGCAACATAGATTTGGGGTTAGACAAAGAAACAAACTTTCGGAAAAAGGATATAATCCTGATATTTTAGTTATGACAGCTACACCTATTCCTAGAACTCTAGCGCTAATTTTATATGGAGATTTAGATATATCTATAATTGATGAATTACCACCGGGAAGACAACCTATAGAGACTATATCTGTGTACAAAGATAAGAGAGAAAAAGCTTATAATAGTTTGGTAAGATCTGAAGTGCAAAAAGGAAGACAAGTATATATAGTATGTCCTTTAGTGGAAGAAAGTGAAGCAATAGATGCTAAGGCTGCGGTAGATTTATTAGAAGAGCTTAAAAGTGAATTTTTTAGTGACTTGAGATTAGGTATTTTGCATGGTAAAATGAAACCTAGTGAAAAAGATGAAACAATGAAAAAATTTAAAAATAAAGAATTGGATATACTTGTGTCAACTACAGTTATAGAAGTTGGTGTAAATGTACCCAATGCAACTCTTATGATAATTGAAAATGCAGAGAGGTTTGGACTAGCCCAACTTCATCAATTAAGAGGTAGGGTTGGAAGAGGAAAGCATAAATCTTATTGTATATTAATTTATTCATCAAAATCAGAAGTTTGTTCTCAAAGGATGTCAATAATGGAAGAAAGTACTGATGGATTTAAAATTTCAGAAAAAGACCTTGAAATTAGAGGGCCAGGAGAGTTTTTTGGAACTAGACAACATGGTCTACCAGAGCTAAAAGTTGCTAATATATTTAAACATATGAAAATATTGAAACTAGCACAACAAGAAGCCAGATATATAATAAGTGAGGATCCAAAACTTAATAGCTATAAAAATGAAAAAATAAAAAAAGAAATATTTAAAAAATTTGAAAATAGATTGGAAGAAATATCATTAAATTAGGAAATAATTTGTGATAAAATAAAATGGAAGGAGAAATTATATTGAGAGTAATTTCAGGAAAAGCCAGAGGACTAAAACTAAATACACCTAAAAATGAAGATGTTAGACCAACTACAGATAGAGTTAAAGAATCTTTATTTAATATAATTAATGGATACATAATAGACGGAGAAGTTTTAGATTTATTTGCAGGTACAGGTTCACTAGGGATAGAGTGTTTGTCACGAGGTTCTAGTAAATGTGTATTTGTAGATTTAAATAAAAGTAGCATTGATATAGTAAAAAGTAATATAAAAAAAGCTAGAGTAGAAGCAAATAGTGAAGTTATGAACACTGACTTTAAATCGGCAATTGAAAAAGTAAAAAATAATTCTTATAAGTTTGATGTTATATTTATGGACCCTCCATATTACAAAGATATGTTTATAGATGCATTAGAGAAAGTTGAACATTCAAACATATTAAAAGAAGATGGTGTTATAGTTGTTGAACATGATACAAAACATGAATTTCCAAAAAATGTAGGGAGATTGATTAAAAGCAGAAATAAAAAATATGGAAATACTACGCTTACATTTTATAGTATGGAGGATTAATAATGGATAAGACAGTTAGAAAAGCTATATTTGCAGGGAGTTTTGACCCTATAACAAATGGACATTTAGATATAATAGAAAGAGCTTCTAAACTATTTGATGAACTACAAATAGGAGTGCTTTATAATCCTAATAAAAAGGGACTATTTACATTTGAAGAGAGAGTTAAGTTAATAAAAGAATGCACAAATCACATTTCAAATATAAAAATAGTTAGTTTTGATGGACTTTTGGTTAACTATTGTGAAAAAAATGGTGTTCAGACTCTAGTGAGAGGAATAAGAAATGGAGCGGACGTAGAGTATGAACTTCAAATGGCTCATATGAATAAGGAGTTAAATCCAAATATAGAGACTGTAATATTGCCTACAACTACTAAATATTCGTACATAAGTTCATCGCTTATAAAAGAAGTATTAAATTTTGATGCAAATATAGAGAATTTAGTGCCTAAGGTGATTTTAGAAGAATTAAAAAGAAAAACTAATAGGGGGAAATAACATGAATATAGATTTAGAAATAATGGAATTGTTAGAGGAGTTAGAAAGTTCTATAAACAATGCAAGCTCCATTCCTTTTTCTCATAAATCAGGAATAGATAAAGAAGAAGTATTAAGTATAATATCTGATATAAAAGTTATACTTCCGGAAGAAGTTAAACAAGCTGTGTGGATAAATAAAGAAAGACAAAAAATACTTAATAATGCAAATCAAGACGCTGAAATTTTAATAGATCAAGCTGAAAAAGAAGCTGCTCAAATAATTGAAAAAGCAGTAAAAGAAAGCGAAGATATGAAAAAAAATTCGGAAGAGATAATAAAATCATATATAGATTCAGATGGATTAGTTTTAGAAGCGGAAGAAAAAGCTAAATCTATAGTTGATAAAGCAGAGTTTACAGCTAGAGAAATAAAATTAGGGTCAATAAGATATGCAGATGATGTTTTAGAAGGATTACAATATAATCTTCAAAGTATAATAGATGAAATTTCAACAAATAGAAGTGAACTAAGTGAATAATAAAAATAGCTGGCTCAAAATATGTTTTGGGACAGCTATTTTACATACTAAGGTATTATAAATTATCTGATTTGTAGATAAGTTATAATACCAACTGCTAAACTTGAGTAACAGACCTGATTTTTAAGGTCGTTGGAGACATGAAATAGTTCGCAGACGTAGTCGCTCAAGTGAAGCGGATTTTTTATTTTGAAGAAATTGCAAAATTATATATTTACTTAAAATTAGTTTTTGTATTTGATTTTTTTAAAAGTATAAATGAAGAAATCAAATAAATAAATATTAGTACAGGCAAAATTATACGGTAGTTATGTATATAGAAACTCCAAATGGAGTTATTGTAAAATAAATCAGATGAACTATTAAGTTTTATAAATAAATTACTAGAGTTTATAAACGGATAGAATGCAAAAGTGAAAACGGATGCAAATATACCGTGCAAGAATTTAGAAAAAATATATGTACCTGTGTTTATATCTGTTTGAGCTAAAAAACTACAACACTGAGCTAATATAGAAAGACCGCTAAATGCTATTATGAAACTACATAATGAAGCTCGTATTATTTCTGGAACAGTAGATATGTTAGAGATCTGGCTACATCCAATTGTTATTTCAAATAAACCGCTTATAAAAGATGAACATAAATCAAGTGAAAATCCAAATATAGATAATGGAATATAAATTATGTAAGAAACTAAATTTATAAATTTAAATATGCACAAAACTTTAAACACCACTGAAAATACTATTACAAATCCTCCAACCATAAGTATTGTATTTACGCCGCTGAAAACAGCATCTCCAAATAAAACAAAAAATCCTTTGTTTTCTTTTTTTTTGCATTCCATAATTTTTTTTACTTCAAATTTAAAATTAAGATTTTCATTATTTACATTTTCTTTGCCGTAATTCTTAAATAAAATACCAACAGTTAAAGATCCTAAGTAGTGGCAAAACAACATCAAGTATCCTAAATCAGAATTATTAAACATGCCGATTGAAACTGCTCCGACTATAAAAAGAGGGCCTGACGTAGAACAAAAAGCAACTAGCCTTTGAGCTTCAAACTTAGAAATTTCATTGCTTTGTCGAAGTTCAGAAGCGAGTTTTGTACCTATAGGATATCCTGATACTGTAGATATAGCAAAAACTAAAGAACTCTTACCAGACACATTAAAAAGTTTTTTTGTAACTGGGTTTACTATTAATCCTAAAATATCAACAAACTTAAGTTTAACTATTAAATTAGCAGCTATTATAAATGGTAACAAAGAAGGTATTAAAGTATCCACCCATATTGAAAAACCATTTTTAGCTGCTAAAATAGAATCTTTAGGAAATGAAATTATACCGATTATGAGTATCATTACTATTAAAGATGGAAGCAAAAATTTTATAAACTTAATTTTTTTCAATATATCACCTACTTTGCTATACTCTTTAATAAGTATATTAA
>NZ_JAKEDR010000159.1 GCF_023653455.1 Paraclostridium ghonii | reverse complement strand
TTACTATCTTTATTACAATTATATATTAGCCTTAATTTTTTAAGATAATCTGTATATAAATCTAAAGATTTTCTAAAGTTTTTAATAAAATCTAAAAAAATCCATTATTTTATTTATTGCAAATAGAATAATGGATTCTTTTACTGTGTTAAATGCAGACTAGCTTATATAGTTTAATTTACAGTTACTACAGTCCCCTATACATTTATCAATGTCTTTTATACAATCACAAAATGCTTCTTTACTGCTGTTTTTTACTTTTATAATAGGTATTCTTTTCTTTTTTGCATCCCTTATAGCAACTCCTGCCATACTATGAGATATTGTAGCCATCAATAATACTATAGCATCAGGATTTCCAATTCTTTTTTTTAATCCCGATGGCATTTTTGTATATATTTTTGTCCTGTATCCTTTTTCACGTAAAATTTCTTTATAATCTTTTTCCATGCATTCATGCCCACCCAAAACTAATACACTCATGAATTCACCTTCTTTTCTAATATTAATTTTCATTTGATTTTAATTTTCACATATTTAAATAGTAGCATTCTTGATAATGATTTTCAATAACTTTAGGTATTTTTACAAAAAAAGAAATAATATTTAGGTAAATATTATTTCTAACTTTTTAAAACCATTATATATATTTTATAGCTTCTTTCATACTTAAATTACTCAACTGATTTTCATTTATAAACTTTAAAACCCAATTTTTATTAGTCTTTGAATATTCTCTTAATATCCATCCTATTGCTTTTTTTATAAAAAAGTCATCATCTTGGATATTATCATTTATTATAATCCTAAGAGTTTCTGTATCTAGTTTATCTTTATATTTTAATTGATATAATATAGCGCTTCTTCTAATCCAAATATTTTCATCTTTACTCCAACTATGTATATATTCTTCTACTAATTCTGGATACATTTTACATATTTCTCCCAGTAAATGAGCTGCTAAAATATCTACACTATCCCACCAAGACTTATTATTTATTAATCCTTTTATAAATAATATATCTTCTTTTTCTAATTGTTTTTTCTTTTTAACTAAGTAGTCTATAGCAAGGTATTGATATTCTCTATATTCTTGATTCCATAACGTTCTTACTAATTCTTTATCTATTGATGATTTTTTATCTATTTGTTTTAAAAAATCTTTCTGAAGTTCTTTTCTTTTAGGACTTTTTATACCTAAAAATTCAAATTTATTGTTCATATATTTTTTCATATATAATGCATTTTCTTGATTTTTATTTTCCTTAAATATATCTATTATATCCATAGCTACCTCTCTTAATTTAATTTCTTATTTATAAATAATATTATATACTAATAATCTAACTTAACGAATTTTTTACAAAATTATATTGGCTTATTTTAACTTTTAATATTTACTTATTAATTGACATATATATTCATGCTATAATATTACTGTAATTATATAATTTAGAAAGGAAAATTTTTATGTATACGGCAGATACAAAGGCTAAGTTAGATTTTGCTTTAAAAAATAGAGAAAATAAAATTACTATAACTGATAAAAGAATTGTAAAAGGTTTGAAAGTTCTTCATAACGCAAACATAAAAGATAGCGATAGAAATCGATGTAAGTATAGTCTTAGAAGCAAAAGTGCTGATTCAGCTTTTATGGGCTCTGTAGGTTTTGCACCTATGTTGGCTGGAATAGCTAATATTTCATTTTTTGAAGGTATGGGAGTAATTTCAAGTGTTGGTCTTCATCAAGCTTTAGTTATATTAGCTGACTATAATGTTGCATTTAAAAATGATACAATTATATTAACTAATCTATTATGATACTCAAGATTTTACAAAATAAAATCATTATATTTTAGATAATAAAATTTCCATAAGAACTATAATTTGGAAAAAATATCCAAAATTACAGTTCTTATATTTTATCTATACAATATCATATAGATAGATTTGTATTTACTTCATAAACCCTGTGTGTATTTTTTTAATTATTAAAAACTTTTCTTGCTATTTCAATAGCTGATTTTACATCTTTAGAATAATAATCAGCTCCTATGATTTGTGAATATTCCTCAGTAAGAACTGCTCCACCTACCATAATTTTAGTATCTATACAATTATCTCTTATAGCTTTTATAGTCTCTTCCATACTCTTAACTGTTGTAGTCATAAGAGCACTAAGTCCAATAAGATTTATATCATGTTCTTTAGCTTTACTTACAACATCTTCAATAGAAACATCTTTTCCTAAATCAATAATTTCATATCCGTAATTTTCAAGCATTACTTTTACTATGTTTTTACCTATGTCATGAATATCACCTTTTACTGTTGCTAAAATTATTTTCCCTTTGGAAATATTTTTTTTATTTTCTGATTCTAATTTTTCTTTTATAACCTGAACAGATGCTTTTACTGCTTCAGCTGATTGTATCATCTGTGGCAAGAATACTTCTTTATTTTCATATTTTTTCCCAACCAAATCTAATGCTGGTATAAGTATTTTATCTATTATATGATTTTCATTTTCTACCTCTAGCAATAGAACAGTTGCTTCTCTAGACTCATTTTTTAATCCTCTTTGTACTATTTCATATAAAGATAATTGCGAAATATCCTTAGTTTTTATTTCTTCATTGTTTGTATTCGAGTAGTTTCTAACATAATTAACACACCCCTTATCTATATTGCTTATTACCCTAAATGAATTTATAGTTTCCATCATAACTGGTTCATTTGGGTTTATTATAGCTAAATCTAGACCATTGTTTAATGCTAATGCTAAAAATGTATGATTTAATGCTACTCTGTTGGGAAGACCAAAAGATATATTAGATACTCCTAAAACTGTTTTTATCCCTAAATTTTCTTTAATCATCTTCATAGCTTTCAAAGTTTCCTGAGCCTTTTCTTGTTCGGCTGATACTGTCAGAGATAAACAATCTATAAATATATCTTCTTTTTTTATTCCATATTCAACAGCTCTATTAACTATTTTTTCAGCTATTTTAACTCTTTCTTCTGCTTTATCTGGTATTCCATTTTCATCTAATGTAAGGCCTACTACGCATGTCCCATATTTTTTTGCTATAGGTAAAATACTTTGTAGTGATTCTTCTTTTCCATTTACAGAATTGATTATTGTCTTTCCATTGCAGTATCTCACTCCAGCTTCAAGAACATCTATGTTGGAAGAATCTATTTGTATTGGAACATCTACAACTGATTGAATCTCTTTTATAACCTTTATCATAAGTTTTTTTTCATCTATATATGGCAATCCTATGTTTAGATTTAAAATCTCTGCTCCACCTTCTATTTGTTCTAATGCCAGATTTACAATATAATCTATATTTTCATTCGTCAAAGCTTTTTTTAAATTATTCTTTCCTGTTGGGTTTATTCTCTCTCCTACTACTACTGGCTTATCAATTTTTAAGTATTTAGATGGAGAACAAACTATACATCCATTATATTTATCTACTTTTATTTTTTCTAAATTCTTTAAGTTATCACATATTTTCTTTATAAAGGATGGTTTAGTCCCACAACATCCACCGATTATAGAAGCTCCCACATCTACGAATTTTTTTACTCCTTCAAAAAACTTTTCTTCATCTAAATCGTATATAGCTTTGTTATCTACTATTTTTGGTAACCCTGCATTAGCTTGAACTATAATAGGTATATAAGCTACTTTACTTATCTTTTTTACTATTGGTAAAAGTTGATTTGGACCTAACGAACAATTTACCCCTATTGCATCTACACCTAATCCTTGTATTGTTGCTACCATACTTTCTGGCATACATCCTGTAAAGCTTCTTCCACTTTCATCAAAGGTCATTGTGCAAAATACCGGTAAATTAGAATTTTCTTTAGCAGCTAAAACTGCCACCTTTGCTTCATACAAATCCATAATAGTTTCTATAATTATTAAATCTGCACCAGATTTTTCCCCTTGTATTACTTGTCTTTTGAAAATTTCATAAGCTCTATCAAAACTTAGAGTCCCTATAGGCTCTAACATTTCCCCTATTGGGCCTATATCTAATGCTACATACCTTGGCTTTAAGTTATCTACTAAATTTATGGCCTCTTTAGCTTTAGATACTGCATTATCCACTATTTCTTCAACTTTATACCCTAATTTATCTAGTTTTAATTCGTTGGCTCCGAAAGTATTTGTAGTGACTACATTAGCACCTGCCTCTAAATATGCTTTATGTATTTCTATAAGTTTACCTGGATTTTCATATCCAAATACTTCTGCATTTTCCCCTATTTTCATTCCATTGTCTTGAAGCATTGTTCCTATAGCTCCATCAAATATTAATATATTATCTTTTATATAATCTCTAATTTCCACAGTTAACCGCCTCTTTTCTATATTTGCAAGTATTATAGTTGTTACAGTTTAAGCATGATTTATTGGAACTAGATTTAATTTTATAAGATATTCCAGCTATCCAAATCACAGATTTTCTCGGAATCATAATATGATTTTTTGTTATCGTAAGCCCTATTTTATTTTGAGCTTCTAATATGTTAATAAAATCTTCATTCGCATTTATCGGCAAATCTCCATATCCAGGACTATATCTATTTGTTATATGTTTTCTACATTTCTTAAATTCTTCTCTATATGAATTTTCTATAATATCACACACTGATTCTATCGCTGTTGTTGCACATGAATCTAATATTATCATCTTAGTTAAGTCTACATATCCACTCTTTTTTATTTCTCTATCTATATCTACTCCTAATGTTGTAGCCGTTATTATACACTGATCGCATCCTTCTAACAAATCGTACAAATCTTTACTTTTTATTTTTATATTGCTACCTCTTAAACACACTATATATTCTTTATCTTCATTAATTCTCTTTTCTATAAAATAGGTCTTTGAAATATACAAAGGTTTTATTATATTTTTTGTAGAGCTTATACATTTATGTACAATCTCTTTGAGACTATTATCTATCTGTTGCCCATTATATTCTAAATACCTTAAAACTTCATAATAGTCTATGTTTATATTTTTAAGATTCATATTATTCTCCATAAATATTAAGAGAAAATCCCTTCTTTAAAGCTTCTTTTGTATATTCTTTTGCCCCAAATAGCGATAAGTCTTTATAGTTTCCACACTCTATAGGTGTAGCTGCTGGTATTTCAGTAGCATTCAACACCATATCAAGAGCTTTTTCTAATCCACCTTTTATATATTCCGCTTCTACATCACCCCATACTATTAAATAAAATCCGGTTCTACATCCCATAGGAGATAAATCTATTATATTATCTAGTGTGTCCCTTAGATATGTTGCAAGTAAATGCTCTAATCCATGCATTGCAGCTGTTCCAAATGCATCCTTATTGGGTTGTAAAAATCGCAAATCAAACTTACTCACTCTATCTCCCATTTTGCCATCTAATACGCAACACTTTCTTATATAAGGAGCTTTTACCTTTGTATGATCCAACTTAAAACTCTCTACTTTTTCCATTTTTATCTCTCCTATTCATTCCCTATTTTCTGATAATTAAGAAAATTACACTTCCATCTCTCTTCTAACTTTAAATACCACCTGTCTTATTTCTTAATTTTTAATATAAAATTTTTCTAAATTATATATTTTCTTTTAAATTAGTCTTTCTTATTGTTACCTGAGAAAAAGTAATTGCTCCTATCCCACAAACAAACATTAATCCTGGATAATAAAGATATCTTATTATTTCAATCGGAGATACTCCAGCTATACCTGCTGCTGTTAATAATTGAGCTCCATAAGGTATTACCCCTTGCCAACAAGATGAAAATATATCTAATATACTAGCTGTTTTTCTTGGATCTATATCATATTTTTGTGCAATATCTTTTGCTAAAGGTCCTGCTGTAACTATTGCTATAGTATTATTAGCTGTACATAAATCTATAACACTTACTAAGGCTGCTATTCCAAACTCTGCACCCTTCTTGCTTTTTATTTTGCTAGTTATAAAATACAATATATAGTCAATTCCTCCATTGAATTTAATTAATTCAACAACTCCTCCAACTACTACAACTAATAAGCTTAGTTCATACATTCCACTTAAGCCTTCTGATATTGCACCTATAAGCCCTAATATATCAAATGAGTTGGAAAATATTCCTACAGCTCCTGCAAATAATATCCCACTTCCAAGTAAAACAAATACATTTACCCCAATTAAAGCCCCAGCTAAAACTAATATATATGGTAAAACTTTTATAATATCATACTCATAAGATTGAGTTGCTACACTTCCATATCCAAGTGTTACTACCGTTAAAATTATAGTTGTTATAACAGCTGCTGGTAGTACTATTAAAAAATTCGTTTTAAATTTATCTTTTAATTCGCATCCCTGAGTTCTTGCTGCAGCTATTGTTGTATCTGATATCATCGATAGATTATCTCCAAACATAGCTCCTCCAACAACAGCCCCAATTACTAATTGCACTGGAATACCAGTTTTTTGAGCTACACCTAGTGCAATTGGTGATAGTGCAGCTATAGTTCCAACTGATGTTCCCATAGATATTGATATAAAGCACCCTATAACAAATAATCCTGCTACTAAAAGGTTAGATGGTAATATTGACAAACTTAAATTTACTGTCGAATCAACACCTCCCATAGCTTTTGCTACACTTGAAAAAGCTCCTGCTAATAAAAATATAATAACCATCAATATAATATTTGTATCTCCTGCTCCTTTGCAAAATACATTCATTTTAGTTTCTAAGCTCTCTTTTTTATTAAATAATAAAGCTACTCCTCCTGCTATTAAGAAAGCTACTAATGCTGGCATCTTATAAAAATCTCCTGTTATAATACCACTTCCTACAAATAATATTAAAAATACTCCTAGCGGCAATAAAGCTAATGGATTGCCTTTTTTTAATTCTTGTTTCATTTTTTAATCTCCTTTCAGTTTGTATTTTTGTAGATAACCTCAATTTTTGGAATAAAAAAACTCCCGATCCTAAGAATTTAATCTTAGGAACGAGAGTTGACTTCGTGTTACCATCCTAATTCATTTGTATTTCGCAATACAAACCTCATCAAGTACGCCAAAATTTTGGTTATACTCTATCACTGTAACGGGTGAACCCGTTGTAGCCTAAATCATAAAGATCTCGGTACACAGCTCCAAGGCCATTTTCACTTTAATATCCTTTGCTTTCTCTCACCAACAAAAGCTCTCTGTAAAAGTATTCTTAAAGTTACTTTCCTTTTCGTCGCATTTAATTTTATTTATGTTTTATATGATATACTCTTTATTATTCTTTGTCAACTATTTTTTGTAATTTTCTAAAAATTCATTTTCAAGCCATTTTCTTTTAACCATTTAATTCGATTCTTATAATCTGGTAAAATTCTTTCTATAGCTAAATAAAAATACTTAGAATGGTTTCTATGTTCCATATGACACATTTCATGCACAACTATATAGTCAATTATTTCTATAGGTGCCATAGCGCACCTTAAGTTAAATAAAATTTCATTTTTATATGTACAACTAGCCCATCTAGTTTTTTGATCTTTTATCTTTATTTCACTTACATTATCATTAAAATATGATTTATAATAATCAATTCTTTCCTTTGATAACCTTAATGTTTCATCCCCATACCATGATTTTAGAACATTCTTAATTAGTTCTTTATTGTTAGTATTAACTCTAACTATTAAAAATTCACCTTCTAAGTTAACTTTATATCCTACTAAGCTTATATCTTCTATAATTTTTAACTTATATTCTTTTCCTAAATATAAAAATATATCTCCATCTTCATAATGTTTTTGTTGTATTTTATCATTTTTTTCTTTCAATTCATCTAATTTTTTTATTATCCATTCAGATTTTTCATTTACTTTGCTTATTATAAAATTTTTATCTAATCCATTAGGTGCCAATACATTAATCGTACCATCTGGCTTAATTTCTAAACTCGTAGTCTTTCTTTTTCTATATATTATGTTAAAGCTTATCTTTCTATCTTTGTGCATAAATGTTATTTTCATAAAATATCTCCTGCCAACTATAAAACTTTCTATATTTTTGTTACTATTTTAAAGTATAACACAATAAAAAATTCATTTATTTTATAATATCATTATATAAATATTAGAAAAAGTAAAAGTTACTAAATAAATTAACTTTATCTTATATTTAATGTGAAAACAGTTCTTTTTTTAAGTTTTAGATATAGGTATAATAGACTTAAAATAAATTCTTATTAAATTGTTTATATCTTTAATTTAAAGGGAATATATATA
>NZ_JAKEDR010000158.1 GCF_023653455.1 Paraclostridium ghonii | reverse complement strand
AAATAGATGCAGTTGTATCAAACGTTGAAGGTACACCGCCACAAGTATAATAAGTATTTATTTTTAAATACAGGAACTATCAAAGTTACCTGTTAATATCGATGGTGAATTTAAAAGCATATATGATAAGCATTAAAAAATGGATTATGAAAACGTTTTTATATCCGTTTTTTATGCCGAATGTAAAGATGGATTACTGTCGGTATAAAAAAACCTCTTAGTAGACATATTGATTTAATTAATATAGGTCTATTAAGAGGATATAATTTAAAATTTTTATTGTTTATACTTTCTACTATAAAGTAAGCATATAAGCAGGAGCTTTGCCCTATATAGGTAAAATATCTTAATAATACTATTATTTGTATATGTATTACAAAAAACTAGTTAAATATAAATCTATTGAAGAGCTTAATCTGTAAACTGAATTTGTTTTTTATTAGATTTTTTTAGTTCAAGTTTAAAAACTAATAAAATAACAATAAAAAAGCCTTTACAGTATAGTATGTATTATTAATATAACTATGAAGATTATTTCCTTTAAAGTATATAACCTCTCCTTCATTAGCAATAAATTCATTCCCATCCATAGATAAAGTCAACTGTCCACAAGTTATTAAAGCATATTCCTCAACTCCATCATAATGAGCTGAAGGCTTAGTTTGAGAGTTTGGCTTATATTCATTAAAATATATTTCAAATTTTCTATCCTCATTAAAATTCATTATAGTATGAATTGAATATGAACTTTCTCCTAAATCTAACTTATCTCCTATTTTATAAATTACAGGTTCTTGTATGTTATTTCCCTTTAAAATATAATTTATAGGTATTTTTAAAGTATTTGCAATACTCCAAAGTGTGTTTATAGATGGATTCCTTACTCCTCTTTCAATTTCACTAATCATACCTTTGCTAACACCCGATTCCAAAGATAGCTTATCTATAGTTAAACCTCTAGATTTTCTTATTTCTTTAATATTATTTCCAATATGTGCATTTATGTTTTGCATAAAAATCCTCTTTCTTTAATAATTTCTCAAAAGTTATTGAAACATTGTATCGAATGATATATTATTAATATAAAGTTCGATATATCGAATTATTAATATTTTATATTGAACTTTATAAAAATAAAATATACTTAATATTATTAATTATATTGTAAAGGAGGAAAAGATAAATGTATAGTTTTAAAAATGATTATAGTGAAGGATTTCACCCAAATATATTAAATGCATTAATAAAATCTAACCTTGAGCAATGTGAGGGATATGGTAATGACAAATATTCATTAAAAGCAATTGAATTATTAAAGGAAAAATTTGAATTAGAAAATAGCGATATTCACTTTTTTGTAGGTGGGACACAAACTAATCTTACAGCAATATCTGCTTTTTTAAGACCTTATGAAGCAGTGATTTCTGCAGAATCTGGCCATGTAGCCGTACATGAAACTGGAGCTATTGAATCTACAGGCCATAAGGTAATTACTACACCATCAAATGATGGCAAACTTTATGTAGATAATATTAAATCAGTTCTTGATACTCATACTGATGAGCATATGGTATATCCTAAACTTGTATATATATCAAACCCTACTGAGGTAGGAACCATATATACAAAAGTCGAGATTGAAACATTAAGTAACTTTTGTAAAGAAAATAAATTAATATTTTATATAGATGGCGCAAGACTTGGTTGTGCACTATGTTCTAATAAAAATGATTTAGAGCTAGCAGACTTAGGAAAATTATCAGATGCATTTTATATAGGAGCAACTAAAAATGGTGCATTATTTGGAGAGGCTTTAGTTATTTGTAATGACTCATTAAAAGATAATTTTAGATTTAATATAAAACAAAAAGGTGGATTGCTTGCAAAAGGAAGAGCTTTAGGTATTCAATTTTACGAGCTATTTAAGGATAACCTTTATTTTGAACTTTCGACACATGCAAATAAAATGGCGGAATTACTTTCAAATGCAATATCTTCATTAGGATATAAATTTTTAGTTGATTCAAACACAAATCAACTATTTCCAATTCTACCTAACGAAATCATAGGCTTGCTTGAAGAAAAATACCTATTTTACAGATGGGAAAAAGTTGATAGTGAAAATACTGCAATTCGTCTTGTAACATCGTGGGCTACAAGCGAAGATAAAGTAAATGATTTCATCAAAGATATTAAAAATTTTACTAAAGAATAAAAGACAAAAGAAGAGCTAAGTATAAAGGCATTAGCTAAAAACTAGAGCTTTCTAGAGATTGGTATATAAATATGAAATCCATAGTGGACATATAATAAAAATAGATAAATACAAAATATGAGTTTTATATAAAAAAATATCTGTATTCTAGTATAAAATACATCCTAGAATACAAATATTTTTATGCCCAAGTATATTAAATTTACTACAAAGCTTTAGCTAACCTATGAAACTTAGTTATACCAACTACTATGTTTTTAGCAATGTACTAAGTGAGTTTTTTATCTTTTTACTTTATTTTTTATATTATCTAAAATTAAATTTACTTCATCTACTTTTAAAAGAATTATAATTATACCGTAAGTTAATGCTCCACACCCTACAGCTCCAGTTAATGAGATAATATCATATATCTTATCAGCAGTTAATTTTTTCTCTAAGAAAGCAGGTAATATTTTATGTAATAAATCTGGTAATACTCCATCTAATAAAGAAGGTAATATTCCACTTAAGAAATTATACGCAAATAGTGTTACAACAGCCATCACCAATGATGATAAAATTGATTTTATTAAAACTATAATAATTGATTTTCCGCCAAATGGTCCAATTTTTTTTCTTAAACTTATAAATAATAATATTATTGTAACAATTGCAGAAATACTAGTTGCAAAAGCTAACCCTGCAAGCTGCATATCTGTAAACATTACAAAGAATAAGTTTAATATTATATTTAATATAATTGCAATTATCCCATTTACCATAGGTGTTTTTGTATCTTGTAATGAGTAAAACACCTTTCCAAGTATATCTCTAAGTCCAAATCCTATTGTACCTATTGAATAAAATATTACTGCTGTTGCTGTCATTTGTGTAGATCTTGCATCAAATGCTCCACGTTGGAAAAGTACTTTAACTATTGGAGTTGCAAGTATCATAGCACCTAATGATATTGGTATAAGTAAAAGTATAACTGTGTTTACTGATGTTTTTATAGCTTTATAAAATTCCTCTTTATTATTTTGTGTTGTTAAGTTAGCTAATATTGGATAAACAACAGAAGAAATTGATACTATAAACATACCCATTACAAATTGATTTAATTTAGCTGCATAATCTAATGCGGTTATACTTCCTTCAACAAGGTTAGAAGCTATTGTTTTATCTACAACATTACTAACTTGGTTAACTCCAACTCCTATTAAAACAGGCAATATAAGCCAAAGCATTTTTCTTAAGTATTTATCATTAAAATCAACAAATAAACTATATTTAAATCCTTCCTTTTTAGCAAAAGGTAACTGGAATAAAAATTGTAATACTAATCCTATTAAAGCTCCCCATGGAAGTAAATGTATATTTATTATTGAACTTAAAACTATAGATGTTATAACTACAATATTATTTGGGACACTCATAAGTCCAGGTATTACAAAGTTTCCTTTTACTTGAAGGTAGGCAGTCATAATATAACTCATACCTAAAAAAGCTAATCCTAATATCATAACTCTAGTAAAGTATACTGCTTGATTAAATGTCTCACCTTTAAATCCCATTGCAAATAAATGTACAATTTGAGGTGTAAATATCAATCCTAATATAGAAAATGCTAAACAGATTAAAATAACTGTATTTAATACATTATTTGTAAATTTATTAGCTGCTTTTTCACCATCATTTTTTACTACCTCTTGATATAAAGGAATAAAAGCTGTATCTAAAGACGTTCCTATTGCTGCAAATATAATTACTGGTATAGTCATAGATATTTTAAATGCATCAGTTATATACTGTGTTCCATATATCCCACCCAAAGTTAACTCTCTTCCGAATCCTAATACTTTTGCTATTAACGTAGCTATCATTAATGCTAAAGTTGTTTTTGCTACCTTTGACATAAATATTTCTCCTTTTTTAAAACTTATATAAGTTTTAATTCCAAAATTAAATCAATCTGTTTTTTAAAATTTATATAAACTTTTTATTTATATAGTTTCACTTTAAAAAAGTTAAATTTATAACTATATAATTTATCAGAATTATATTATACATCTTTTTATAGCTTTTCAAGTTACAACTTTTACATTTTTACCATATTGACCAAGTAGTAAAATATCCTCTGCACTTGAAATTGCTAAATCGGTTGAGTTCTTAATTCCCTTTAGAAGGATTTAATTAGTTAGAAGTTTATTGCTTAAAAGTTTCAATCTAATTTAAGTATATCTTTAGCATTTTTAAAATAAATTTGTTCATGCTGTTTATCGCTCATTTGCAGAGATTCAAAACTTTCATAAGCATTTCTTATCATGCCGGATCAACCACAAACTTATTTCCCTTGTCTAATTCTATACAATCTTTTTTTCATAAATATGTACTATTCTGCCATTGTTTTTAGACATACGTCTAAGCGTATATCTAATTTTTTTCATTATATTTGAAACCTTTGAGTATAAAAATAGAAAGACAACCACATAGTAACAAGATTGTAATACTTCCTATTCTACTTTGGACAGTAGCATCACTGGAACCCGAAAACCCAAATACTGCAGAAATAGGATAAAATGTTTTTAAGATACTTGACCTCCACGCGATTATTGCAGCAAAAGAGTACATTTCAGTTAATACTAATGCACTCCAATAGCCTTTTTTCATATATGATAACAAGGCAATAATAGGAGAAATAGCAAGGAATACTCCAACACCTTGAAGAAAATATATTTTCAAATGATTTAAAACCATTCCTACCGATAAATCAGAAAAGTGTAATATTGCCTCAGTTAAAAATGTTATTGTAAATAGTAGCAAATAAATGAAAATGCTAAATAAAAAAGTAATAATCATTTTTGTAGCAATTAACTTTGTTTCATTTACGGGGATAAGTAGTAAAGATTTTATAGTATCATCATCTTCTTCACGACAAATCATATAACTTCCCAAAAGAGAAATGACAGCAGGAAGAACAAAAAGTGTTGCGAAAGGTTGAGCATTCTCCATATACCATCCTGCACTGTCTATATTCCTTGAACTATTATATGTAAACCATCCAAATATAAAAACAATACCAGCTACCATAACTGTAGCAAAAACTGCAATCCAAACAATATTTAAACGGCGAATCTTTTGAATTTCAGCCCAAAGTAATTTTTCCATTCTTTACACCTCACTTCTTTTCAATGCGATATTTGCAAAGAATACTGAAATAATATCCCAAACGCAAATACAAACAAACGCTAAAGGAACGTTAATTCCTTGTTTCCACACCATGCCCGGAATATCTACGATAACTCCCATACTTGATAGAGGGTGTAGATACATATTTATAGGCATTATAAAAAAATTTAAAAAGACATAAACCAATGTTATACAAACTGGGAGAATATATCCTTTTTGCGATGATGCTATTGCTAAAATCGGCAACATTGCAAAAGCAGTAAAAAAACCAGCCGCTAGACATTTTTTTAATAAGTAAAATACGTTCTCCCATTCAAATACAAGATATCCTGAAAGTACACTAACCATAACGGAAGCTACGAATGTAATTAACATAAAACAAATAGAGTAAACTAAAACCACAAAAAATTTACTAAAAAAGTATCCCATTTTGCTGATAGGAACAATCCAAAGTTGTTTTAACGTATCATACTGATTCTCTTGGTGCATAAGCATCGTACTAAGTATTCCCAAAATAAAAGGTAAGATAATTATAAGAGTAAAACTGAGTGCTGACCATCTATAATACTTTCTCGGGTCAACTCCTTTATGCACAAAAAATAGTGCGAAAAACGGCATAATAATAGCAGTTAACAACATTAGCCAAATAAGTTTATTGCGGCGTAGTTTAAGAAATTCCGTTTGAATAAGGTTAAGCAATACCTTCACCTCCTGTAATTTTCTTGAAGTAGTCCTCTAAGGTATCATGGCACAGCACCGAACTAATAACAGTTATATTTTGCATTACAAGGACTTTATTTATTTTACCTATATCCAAAGTAGTGTCATAAAGTCGTAGGGTTTGATCATCCTGAACAGAATAATCTTTCAAATTGAATTCTTGTTCTAAAATCAGTGTAGCTTTTGGAATATCTGAAACTTTAAGCATTATATAGCTGCGATTTTTCTTTTCTAGTTCCTCCATGTTACTTTCTTCTAAAAGAACACCGTGGTCAATAACTCCAATATCATCAGCCAATAATGAGATTTCCGAAAGAATGTGACTGGAAATAAGAATTGTTTTTCCATGCTCAACACTCAAATTTTTAATAAAATCTCTTACTTCTGCAATACCAATAGGGTCAAGACCGTTTGTAGGTTCGTCTAAAATCAGTAGTTCGGGGTCGTGCATAATAGCGTTAGCAATACCAAGACGTTGCTTCATTCCCATCGAATACTTACCGAACAACTTTTTGTCTTTATAAGGTAGTCCTACTACTTTCAATGCATTTTCAACTGCATTGGGAGCAGATGTGCCACGCAGTTTGGCAAAAATCTCTAAGTTTTCCGTTCCTGTTAAGTTTGGATAAAAACCAGGTGTTTCAATCATAGCACCGATACGGGGATATACTCGTTTTTCTCGACCTTTGATATTTTGTCCGAATACATCCACTTCACCGGAAGTGATACGAGTCAACCCTAAAATCATTTTCATAATAGTGGTTTTTCCTGCTCCGTTGCGTCCTAATAAGCCATAAATGCGACCTTTTTTTACGTGGAGGTTAGCTGAATTAACTGCTGTTTGATCTCCATACTTTTTAGTCAGTTGTTTTGTTTCAATTATAAAATCATTCATATAAAATCTCCTCACTTTCAATACCTTTACTTTTAGAATACAATTAAATTATAATATATTAACCTTGCCAAAACCTTGTTGGAATCTTGTTTTACAGCAAGAAAGCCCTGTGAGGTCACAGAGCTTTTGGAAATAAAATCGTAAATGTTGTTCCTAAACCAGGAGTGCTATCTGCAGTTATAGTTCCTTTGTGAATGCTGACAAGTTCTTTGACAATAGATAACCCTAAGCCACTTCCTTTTGAACCTCGTGAATTGTCACATTTGTAAAGTCTTTCAAAAACGTGTAAAAGATTATCAGGAGATATCCCTTTTCCATTGTCTGAGATTGCAATTTTGACTTGGTGTTTATTTTCAAAAATACGCAGTGCCATATTATTACCTTCACTGTGGGTAATAATATTTTGTAGTAGATTATTGAGAATACGAGTATATGCGTTTGTGTCTATGCGTATTGGATACTCTGTTGTAGGAATATCAAACTCATATTCAAAATTATTTTTCTCTAAAATAGGAATCCAATCAGCTATAATATTACGAGATAACTCGTTTAAATCCAAAATCTCTAAATGAAAAGTTTGTTCCCCCGAGTTTAATTTCACCCAGTCAAACAGATTTTCTACGAAATATTTTAAGTGTTGGGCTTTATCAAATGCGACCTTGATATATTCGTCCTTTTCTTCACCTACAACAATTTTACTTTCGATTGCTTCTAAATAACCAACTAAAGACGCAAGTGGAGTTTTTACATCGTGGGAAAGACTTGTCATTAACCTCTTGTATGCTTGTTCAGATTGTTTTTGCTGAATTAATCTTGATTGGTTGTTAATTGCAATTTCATTTATATCATAACAAATTTTCCTTGTCATATTGCTTTCTTTTGCTAAAACACGTCGATTAAGATTTCCGTTTTTTATATCTTCTAAAGCATCTTTTATAAGTGCAAGTTGCGTTTTTACACGCGATAAGATAGAAACAAGGTACACTATAATAAGTAGTGTAATAACTAATGCAAAAACCAGATAAACATTCATATTTGATTAAGCCTCCTTATTAAAACGATAGCCCACACCTCTAACTGTTAAAATATAAGATGGATGGTTGGGATTTGGCTCAATCTTTTTTCTAAGTTTACTGATAAAAGACATAATATTACTATCGTCAAAAGCATATTCATCTTCCCACACTTGATTGTAAATCTGTTTTTTGGTAAACACCCGTCCTTTATTTGAAGCCAAAAATGAAAGTAAATCAAATTCTTTACTTGTGAGTTCAACTACAATATCATTGATAGAAACAATGTGATTTGCTTTATCAATC
>NZ_JAKEDR010000157.1 GCF_023653455.1 Paraclostridium ghonii | reverse complement strand
GTATAAAATATAAATTATAAAAAAATATTTAAAATATTCATAAATTCTAAGTTTTATAAATAAACATAGTATAAAAATATTAAATAAGGTGATGTATATGTATAGATATTATACCAGTGGAGTTTGTTCAAAATCTATTTTATTAGACATAGAAGGGGATACGCTAAAAGATGTTATATTTGAAGGAGGTTGTGCAGGGAATTTAATAGGAATTAAGAATTTGATTGAGGGAAAAACTATTGATGAAATTATAGAGGCATTCGAAAAAGTACCATGTAAAAACAGGGCATCTTCTTGCCCAGATCAGCTAGCAAATGCACTGAAAATATATAAAAAATATGTATTAAAAGAGTAATTAAAAAAGCTTCTACATTAATTTAGTAGAAGCTTTTCCTTTGGAAAAATTATTTAGTTACAACAATTGCAACTTTCTCATCTTTATTATAGCTTATTTGAACTAATTGGTTTTTCTTAACTTTCTCTAACTCTTCGCCACCGTATTTTATTTGTAACTTATCAACTCTTTTACCTTGTTTGATTATAGCTACATACTCTTTTTTGCCTTTTTTCTCAAGACTTATTAAATTACCAACAAATGGTTTGAAGTTTTGGTATTTATCTCCTTGTTTTTTAATGTAGAAGTAAGTACCAACAGCTATTGCAAGTACAGTTCCAAATAAAACCCAACCGTTTACTTTAAGATATATACCTGCAATCCAAACAACTAACATTATGATCATAGGAATAATACTTTTTTTAAGTAATAATTTCCCCATTATTTCATTAGCTTTTTTTTCAGGGCCAGACATTGTTTTAGATCTAGCGTATGATTGTGCGAATTTGTCTTTTAAGCTCATATTAATCCTCCTAGATTATTTCAAATTTAAATTATGATAACAAGTTATGCTTGAAATTTAAAATATATTTATAGTATGTACAAGTTTCACAATTAAATTTATATTCAAGCAAGCATAGGTATATAACATATTTTATCATAAAAATATTAAAAAGAAAATAAATGCAGATGTAAAATTTTAGCTCAAAATAAAATTTTATAATAATTAGAATTTTTCTATTTTAATTATTAACAAAATATTTAAAATGTAACATATGTTACATAAAAAAGTTAAAAATTATTATAGTATTAATATATAATAAAATCAAGAAAATACGAATTAGTATAAAAGGAGAAAATAAAAGTGAAAATAAAAGTGAAAATAGATAAAGATACACTAATAGGAGAATTAATTAGCAAAAAACCAGAAGCAGTAAATGTTCTTATGAAATATGAAATGGGATGTTTAGGATGTCCTTCAGCTCAAATGGAAACTTTAGAACAAGCTGCATATATACATGGTATAGACTTAGAAGAGTTATTGCAAAGCCTGAACGGAATTTAAATAAACAAAAGGGTACTTAGGACTGTACTGCACCCCAATTGTTAGAGTTTTGGTCTAACAATTGGGGTGCAGTACAGTGGGTAAGTATCCTTTTGTTTTTAATGCAATTTTAAAATTATATATGGACTTTATCAAAAAATAGGACTAGTATATTAAATGTTGCAATAATTAGTTTTGGAAGGAAGTGTTTTCGTGTCACCAAAGTTATTTAAAATGATGAAATATAACGAGTTGACTAAAGATAAAGTTGGAAAGGATATAATATCAGGGGTAATAGTTGCTATAATAGCCCTACCACTATCTATAGCTTTAGCCATATCTTCGGGGGTATCACCAGAGAAAGGACTGATAACTGCTATATTTGCAGGATTTGTAATTTCTTTTTTAGGTGGAAGCAAGGTTCAAATTGGAGGGCCTACAGGAGCATTTGTTGTAATTGTTTATGGGGTAGTTAAAAATTATGGAATGACTGGACTTATAACATCTACAATGATGGCAGGAATTATATTGGTAGTTATGGGACTACTTAGATTTGGCTCTTTAATAAAATATGTACCACAAACAATAACAGTAGGGTTTACAAGTGGAATAGGAATAACTTTACTTACAACTCAATTAAAAGATTTATTTGGATTAAAAATAGCTGATGTTCCAGCTGAATTTATAGGAAAGGTTGAAAGCTATATACAAAATATATCTACTTTTGACTTAGTATCATTTCTAATAGGACTAGCCTGTATTTTAATTCTAGTTTACTGGCCTAAGGTAAATAAAAAAATTCCGGCATCAATAATAGCATTAATAATTTCTACATTAGTTGTAAACTTATTAAATCTACCAACCGATACAATAGGTACTAGATTTAATGAAATATCATCATCTATACCTAAACCACAAATGCCACATATTGATATAAAAACAATTATAAATTTAATTAATCCAGCTATGACAATTGCTTTATTAGGCGCTGTAGAGTCATTGCTTTCTTGTGTAGTTTCAGACAATATGATAAATGATAAGCATGATTCAAATATGGAGCTTATAGCACAAGGGTTAGGTAATATTACATCATCTCTATTTGGAGGTATTCCTGCAACTGGAGCTATAGCAAGAACTGCTGCAAATGTAAAAAATGGAGGTAAAAGTCCTATAGCAGGTTTGGCACATGCTATAACGTTATTACTTATAATGGTTATATTTATGCCTTTTGCAAAACTTATACCAATGACAACATTGGCAGCTATACTTATTATAGTTTCTTATAATATGGGAGAATGGTCTCATTTTAAAGAACTATTATATTCAAGTAAATCAGATGCTTTAGTAGTGATTATAACTTTCGTATTTACAGTAGTATTTGACTTAGTATTTGCAATTGGAGTAGGTATGTCAGTTCATTATACATTGAAGTTTATTAGAGATAGAAAAGAAAAAGATGAAGGAGATAAATTAGAAGCAGCATAAATATAATATAAAATGCTATGTTAATAATTATTTATTAAACTTTATATAACCAATTTCTGTTAAAGCATGAATTAATATATTAATTCATGCTTTTTTTGTATAAAATTGGGAACAATAAATAATAACAATACTGAAAATTTGGAGGACGTAATGAAAAAGTTACTATTTTTACTATTTATAATTATTATATTTAACGTTGGATGTTCTAAACAAGTTGTTGAAAATAGAGCTGAAGTTGAAAAAAATATCCCTCATGGACTTGAAACCGACACAGGGAGTGGTAGTGTTATAGTTACAACTCATGTTTCAAATTCAGAAGATGGGTCGATACCTATAATATATACAGATGAAAAAAAAGGGTTAGGCCAATTAGGACTTAGCTCAAAAAACTTTGATGATTCTAGATCAAGTTATATATATATAGATGGAAAGCTAAATACAATTGAAAAACTAGGTGAATCGAGTTCAGTTACATTAACGATATGTGATGAGAACTTAAAAGAAGGAAAACATAAGATTGAAGTAGTCCAATTTGATAACGATAAAACTAATGGAACTCCTATAACTTATAAAGACTGTGATTATGAAATATATAAAAGATGATTTGTTTAAAAAATAACTTTCTTTAAAATCATTGTAGTAGATTTATTTTATTGCTAATATTTACTTAAAGACAATACGTTAACAAGCTAAGTTAAGGAGAATTATGATGGGAAAAAAATATATAATAGCACTAGATCAAGGAACCACTAGTTCGAGGGCAATATTATTTGATAAATATGGAAATGTAGTTTCAACGGCACAAAAGGAATTTACACAAATTTACCCAAAGGCTTCTTGGGTAGAACATAATCCTATGGAAATATGGGGAAGTCAAAGTGGTGTGTTAAGAGAAGTTTTAGAAACATCATTTATAAGACCAGATGAAATAGCTGCAATAGGAATAACTAATCAAAGAGAGACTACTATTGTTTGGGATAAAAATACAGGAAAGCCAGTATATAATGCTATAGTTTGGCAATGTAGAAGAACTGCAGATATATGTGATAGATTAAAAGAAAAAGGGCTAGAACCTATTATAAAAGAAAAAACAGGACTTATAGTAGATGCATATTTTTCAGGTACTAAAATAAACTGGATTCTAGAAAATGTAGAAGGTGCAAGAGAAAAGGCTGAAAACGGAGAACTTCTATTTGGAACTGTAGATACATGGCTTATATGGAATTTAACAAGAGGGAAAGTTCATGTTACTGACTATTCAAATGCATCGAGAACAATGCTTTATAATATAAAAGAATTAAAATGGGATGAAGATATACTAAAAGAATTAAATATTCCTAATAGTATGCTACCAGAAGTTAGGGCATCTAGTGAAATTTATGGATATACAGATGAAGAAATGTTAGCTGGTGCACAAATACCTATATCAGGATGTGCAGGAGATCAACAAGCTGCGCTATTTGGACAAACTTGTTTTGAGAAAGGTAGTGTTAAGAACACTTATGGAACAGGGTGCTTTTTATTAATGAATACAGGTGATAAAATCGTTGAATCTGATAAGGGGCTATTAACAACGATTGCTTGGGGAGTAGATGGTAAAATAAATTATGCACTAGAAGGAAGTATATTTGTTGGAGGTGCATCTATTCAATGGTTAAGAGATGAACTTAGATTGATATATGATTCTGGGCAATCTGAGTATTATGCAAATCAAGTTGAAGACACTAGTGGTGTATATGTAGTTCCTGCATTTACAGGTCTAGGAGCACCTTATTGGGATATGTATGCTAGAGGAGCTATATTTGGACTAACGAGAGGAGCTAAAAGAGGTCATATAGTTAGAGCTACGTTAGAATCTATAGCATATCAAACTAAAGATGTTTTAATAGCTATGCAGGATGATTCAAAAATGCAATTAAAGTGTCTTAGAGTTGATGGAGGAGCAAGTGCAAACAACTTCTTAATGCAATTTCAGTCGGACATACTAAATGTTAAGATAGATAGACCTAAAATTATAGAGACTACTGCTTTGGGAGCTGCATATCTTGCAGGGCTATCAGTAGGGTTTTATAAAAGTGTAGAAGAAATAAAAGAAAAGTGGTCAATCAATAAAGAATTTACTCCAAATATGAGTGAAAGAAAAAGAATTATTTTATATAAAGGGTGGAAAAGAGCGGTTGATAGAACTCTTTTATGGGCCAAAGAAGATGAAGAATTATTAAGTGAGCTAAGCAAAATAAACGACTAAAAATATATAAAATATTTCTATATTTTGATTCATATAATTGAATAGATATTATATGCAAAAATATGGAGGTATAATCATGAAAAAGTTTAAAACTTTTTTTAGTGTAATATTTATATTAACTTTAATATTAACTGGGTGTAGTAGCAAAAACAACGCTAAAAATGACAATGAAAATAGTATTAAAGTATTAAAAAATTTGAATAATTATGAAAAAAATAAAAAAGAAAATACAAATAGTTATGATGCTAGAATAATAAGTATTGATGCAAATACAAATAAAAAGAAAGTTATAGCAAATATTAAAATTAATGATAATTTATCTATAAAAGACAAGTTGAATATAGTTATAAAAGAACTTTCAAAGTTGCAATTTCAAAATGCTCCTATAGAGTTAACTAAAATAGATAACAATATAGCTTATATAAATATTAAGGAAGATAAAGAAAATAAGTTATGGAGTAATAGATTTTTTCAAGGCAGTACAGGTGCGAATATAACGAGTTATACATTAGTTGAAAGTTTGCTTCAAAGAGATTATGAGGGCAGATGGATTGATGGCATATATATTACATATGAAGGCAGAACAGATGTGGAATTTGACCATTTAGATGTTGACTTTTTTGGAAATATAATAAAAAGATAAGAAAAAGCATATACCAAATTAGAAAAGGATAACTATATAAATTTTAGTACCTCTAAAAATTTTTTTGGAATGAAATTTATATAGCTATCCTATTTTATATTATCTATTTTTTACTAAACAATTCTCATTTAACAATTTAAATCCGTGATTTTTTATAAGTATATCAACTAATTCATTGGAATTATATTTAGGGTAATTTATTATACAGTACTTAGTATCATCTTCTAATTTATCAAACTCATTATAAACATCAAATGTAGTAGACATTTTATACATATCATCTCTGAGTTTGTGCATATCAACTAATATATGAGCAAATTCAAAGTCGAGTTTTTTATCTACGATCATATCAGATATAGTATTTAATAGGTTTTCTTTATTTTTAAACTCTATTTTTATTAAGTCATTTTTATATTTATTTACTTTAGTTGACAATTCATCTAAACAATAATCTAGCTTATTATTTACAAAGTCTATGAAACCTTCTTGGTTAAACATTCCTTGAAGATCTGAGATTAATAAATTATTCATATGTTCTTCCCAAAGAAGAAATGCAAACTTGTTATAGCCACAATCATCTATAGGCTCACCTTTGTAATTTTCAAATCTAGGATGAAGTCTATTGTGATATTTTGCTATTGAAACTCTAAATAAGTTGCCTTCATGACCTATAGGAACACAATTTATTATGAACTTATCCATATCACTTCCCATATAAACTTTTTCACTGGAAAGGATTTTTTTAGTTTTATTTAAATTTTCTTTTGAAAAATCTATGTTTTTATTATTTATAGCTATATTATAAATCATTTCTTTATATATTTTATTTAATATATTATTTAATTCTTCTGTATAAACATACTTCATAGTCAGAAACCTCCAAATTTTAAGTCAATCGATATATACCCAAAATTACAATTTATAATCTAAAAACAATAATTATTAATATCTGGTGAATATTATTTTTTTACTATCAGATAAGTGTTCATTAAAGCTATATCCATCGTAATTAAAAGCTTTTAAATCGTCTATATTATCTATTTTATTTTTAATTATATATCTAGTTAGATAACCCCTTGCTTTTTTTGAATGAATGCCTATAACTTTATAAGAATTACTACTTTCTTTAAATTCTTTAAACTCTACAGTTAATACATTAAAAGTTTTAGATAAATCTTTTATGTTTATAGCCTTTGAGTATTCATTAGAAGCTAAATTAAGCAAAACTTTATTGCTTTGATTATTAAGTTCATCATATAGATAAGTTGTTATTTTAGTTTTCCAAAACTTATATAAATCATTTCCATATTCATTTTTTAATTTTGATTTCATCTCAAGTCTATAAGGTTGTATCATATCTAGTGGTTTTAAAACTCCATATAAACCAGATAATATTCTAAAATGTTTATTTGCAAATTCAAAGTCGTGTTCATTAAAATCACTAACGTTGATAGAGTTAAAAACTTGACCATCAAAAGCGAGTAAAGATTGCAGATATTTACTTGAATCAGTTTCTAAAACTTGATATCTATCAAAATTTAAACTAGATAAATCATAGCTTAAATTCATAAAATAACTTATTTCATCTTTACTTAGCTTTTTTAAAATACATATAAGATTTTTAGTTTCAGATTCAAAAAAAGGTTTAGAAGATTTAAGATTAGAGCTTTTATCAAAATTCATAGTTGTTGATGGAGAAAGTATTGTTATCATTTTAAAGTCACCTCAAAAATTATTTTATATAAATATATATATCAATAAAATAATAATTTAATCAATAAATTAAAAGTTTTTAATATACTATAGTGTGTGCATTTTTTAAGGTACACTAATCAATTAAAAAGGGGGAGTTTAAAATCGATAGAGTTCAATTAAAAGAATTATCAAAAAGTCAATTAAAGGGGAACTGGAAGATACCTGTATTATTGACGCTGGCTTATAGTGTAGTATCTACAATATTAAGCATGATTCAAGGAATAACAAGCTCATCACTAACATATTTAATAATGTTTATATTAACATTTGGTTTTGGGGTATTTTTAACAATAGGAATTCCTAATTTTTACTTAATGTTTATTGAAAAGAAGGGAAATAGTTCTTTTTCAGATGTAATAGTTTCTAAAAGTAAGTTTGTAAAAGCTTTAATATATACAGTTGTATTCACTATAATTGTATTTGTAGTTACGTTTGTTATCTTTGGGATAATTTTAGGTGGAACCGTTGTATTTGCTTTTTCGAAATCAGGATTTGGAATAGGATTTATATTTGCTATATTAATGATTTTAGCTCTTACAATACTTTTGATTATATTTGAATTAGCTTTAATGTTAACTCCTTATATAATAATAGAACATGAACATTTAGGAGTTATAGATTCTATGAGCTTAAGTATAAAAATGATGAAGGGTAATAAGTGGAAATTTTTTGTTATAGGACTAAGCTTTATCGGATGGGGTATTTTATCAGTGATTACATTGGGTATTGGTTTTTTATGGTTAATCCCGTATGTAATGTTAACTCAAGCGAATTTTTATAGAGATTTAAGTTCTAAGAATTAAACAAATAATAAAAATGGCTATCTTAAAAATTAAGATAGCCATTTTTATTATT
>NZ_JAKEDR010000156.1 GCF_023653455.1 Paraclostridium ghonii | reverse complement strand
AAATTGCATTTTATTCATACAATGGCTTCATTTATTCAATCTTACACTACTATATTTTAAATAATAATATATCATAAAAATACATTTATGTCATAAAATAATGAGCCTTTATTTATCTGTTAATTAAATTGTAATTTCTTCAAATTAATCTTTTTATAAAGTTCGTGTTTATGTTTAAATTTTTTAAAATTTGGTATCAATAATAGTAAACTTATTTTAATAAAGGAGGTGAGAAGATTATTATGGATTTTAAAAATATAAATACTTTGTCTACGTATAATGATGATAGAGTTTGCGTTTTACTTTATAATTTTAATGCTAAAGATTTAAATATGTTGAAAAATATATGCAACTTAATAGGATTAAAAGATCAAATAATTCTTAGTCCTAAGAATGCTACAACATTAGTAAAAGATATTTTAAACAATAATATAGATGAAAGTTGCGAAAATGGATTAAAACATAGAGCTGTTATATTTAATAATATAGATCATATGAAAATCCACTCTTTTATGGATGCTCTTAAAAAATTTAGGATACAAAAACCTTTGATTGCTGTAGTTACTAAAACTTCAATTGATTGGGAATTAAACACTGTAATACAAAACTTAATTGAAGAAAAAGAATCTTTAAAATCTGGAAAACCTCTCAATCACTAAATTTAAAAAGCGCCCCGCAACAAAACGCTACAGGGTGCTTTTTGGTTTGTGATAACTTTTACTGTATTGCTTTTAATTTCATTGGAGCATAGAAAAATGCAATTGTTGAAATTACCCAAAAGCTAATATTAAACTTTATAATTAATGAAGCTAAAAATATCATCCCCATTATGTTTAACGCAATTTTAGATTTTGTTTTTTGATAAGTATAAAGTCTTAAATATGAATAGGCATCTCTTATTAAAAAATAATATACTATATACTTCACAGTTTCAGTTACAGTAAGTAAGTATATAAGTTTTATATCAATACCTAAAATAGCTTTTAATTGAATTATGAATAAGTAACCTAAACCAATATATATAGTAGATTTAGAACAATATATGTAATTGGCGTATTGTCTCATATTCTTTAATATGTATAGTTTTCTTTTACCTTCTTCTTTTAATGACTTAATTCTATCTCCAATAAATAAGCTTGCAAAATAAGTCATAATGACAGTTCCAAGTGGTAGTGTCGCTATAAAAATATAAAGCATAACCTCTTTAAATCCATCGCTTATAGTCCATGGTTCCACCATATATTTATAGTCTTTTATAAAACTAAATCCTATTAATTTAGAAAACCAAATATCTATCAAAACCATTATGAAGCAAGATATTACACTTAAATAAAATAAGTCATCTAACATTTTAGTCTTTTTAGTTATAACATATCCACACATAATCCCAATAATCATACTTTGACTCATGCATATAGCTGAACCTATATTTCCAATCACTAATCCTATAATTATTAAGCAAGTTATAATAGCAAGTGTTGTGAACTTTAAATCACATCTTAAATATATAATAGCTATAAAAATAGGCACTATTATTTGTATATAAAGTCCATATAAAAGACCTGTAGTTATTGCAAATATACTACAGACTATAAACAGAGCAGACATTATAGCTGCTTCAGTCAATTTTCTTATTTCCATATAAATCCTTCCTTCTATAAAAATTCGTTTATCTTGAGCGACCACGTCTGCGAACCACTTTATGTCGCCAAACAACGTCCACTCTGCAAACTCGTGTCTCGTTACTCAAAATACTTCGTTTGTTGCTAAAAATAGGTATATTGATACATTATAACATAGCCCTTAACAAAATTCTTTATACATAAAAATAGCTACAATTTAGTTTTTAATCTAAATTATAGCTATTTAAAATTAAATTTCTTTTTTATAATTTTTTAAAAATAAGGATGCTATTAATCCACATAAAGCTATAACAGCAGTTCCTATAAATAAATGTGCATATCCTTGATTCATTGTGTATTGATACGCATTTATTATACTTGGTTTAGCTTTTTCTAAGCTAATTAAATAGTTGTTTTTTAACATTTCAAAATTTATATTAGGATTTCCTCCTATAGTATGTTGTACTATATTAAACATAGAGTTTACAAACGACTTAACAACTTCAAATATATTTGTTACATCAGCACTTTGAAACTTATTTAACATTTCAGTTGAAATATTTCCTCCACTAAAAGAAACTCCTTGTATTTTAGGCATTACCTTTTGAATTTCCCCAGGTACATTTCTACCTGCTTCAGAAACAAAATTTATAAGCAAGTTAGGTGATACTGCAACTCCTATAGATCTAAGTAATGATACAGTGGATTGCCCCATAGATATCTCCTCAGGTTTAACTAAGCTCATCATTAAATAATTTATAGGTGTTCCCATTGTAAATCCCATACCAATGCCCATAAAAATCAACCCAATTGTTAAATTCGAAAAATTAGGATGATTTGCTGTAACTAACGCTTGATATAATAGTCCTATTATACTTGAAGTAAAACCTAATAATAAAAGTTTTTTAACTCCGTATTTATCTATAAACTTTCCACCAATAGGTGCTGCTATTCCTGTAAATATAGCAAATAAAGTTACTATATATCCTCCGCTACCGCTTTTTATTTTTAATACATTTTCAGAAAATTGAGGTAAAAATACTGTTCCCATAAGTCCACAACCAACTATAAAGCTTAAAAATAAAGTTAATGCAGTTTGTTTATTTGTAAAAAATTCTAAATTTAAAACTGGGTCTTCTGCTCTTTTTTCTATATATATAAATACAGGTATAAAAACTATAGTTATTAATAAGTAAGCCCATACATCTATTGATTTAACTGAGTTTATAAAATCATAAAATTTTAAATTTGTTAATCCATACATTAATGATGCGACAACTATACTTAAAACTACACATCCCCATATATCCATTTTTTTAATCTTAGAATCATTTTTATTTTCTTCTAATTTGAAAGATGCTAATAAAATTATTATACTGATAGGAATATTTATTAAAAATAAGTATCCCCATCTGCTATCCCCTGCTAATGAAAGAACAAAACTTCCTAAAGTAGGCCCAAGAACTGTAGCTATTCCATATATGCCACCTACCATGCCAAGAGCTGACCCTCTTTTTTCTTCTGGAAAGGATGCTCCTATATAAGCAGTAGCTATTGGCATTATACCTCCTCCACCTACAGCTTGAATAACCCTTGATGTTAGTAAAAACTTATAGTTTCCAACTATATCCGATATTCCACAAAATAAAGATCCTGTTGCAAATAATACAACACAAATAATATATACTTTTTTTCTCCCATACGTATCTGCTAATTTCCCTGTTATTGGCATAGAAACTGCATAAGCTAATGTATATATAGTTATCATCCATACACTTGCAGATTGTGAAACCCCAAGCCCGTCAGCTATCACATTTCTTGCTGGTGATACTATACCTGAGTCCATAGCCCCCATAAAAATTCCAAGTAAAAACACTACCATAGCTATACCAGTAGTTTTTTTATTTGACTTCTCGTTCATAAAAACACACTCCTCCTTCATAAAACTTCCTATTCATTAATGTAGTATACTTGAAGAGTTTTTGTTCCTATTTCAACTTATCCTTATTTAAATAATATAATCTATATATTCACTTTAATCTTCAAATTATAATAAAAGAGAGCTATATTTTTAGATATATTTAATTTTTTTTATAATTGTTTGAATATCCTTTAATTATTCCATATGTTAATTACATCATTTCCCCTTAATTATATATCTATAGAGTTACTTATCACCTTCTATTGTAAAGTTATTTGAAAATCTTACTTTATATTTATTCGAAAAATATACTTTTTAAGTGATTTAACCTTTTTTACACATGTTTAATAAGATAGTTATGTACTTTTAAATTATATAAGTTGTATGATTTCATAAATTGTTCTTATTTATTAAGGAACTTTCATAATCATCTTTAAAATTAAAGCAAATTAGTCTATAATCTTTAATATCAAAAGAATTAAGGGGGTTTTTATCAGCTATGCTTAAAAAAATTAACAAAATATTGGTCGCTAATCGTGGTGAAATCGCAATTAGAATATTTAGAGCTTGCTCTGAATTAGGTATAAAAAGTGTCGGGATATATAGTAAAGAAGATAAATATTCATTATTTAGAACTAAAGCTGATGAATCATATTTAATAGGAGAAGATAAAGGACCTATTGATGCTTATTTAGATATAGATAGTATAATCGAATTAGCTAAAAATAAAAACGTTGATGCAATCCATCCTGGTTATGGATTCTTGTCTGAAAATCCAGATTTCGTAAAAAAATGCGAAGAAAACGGAATAATATTTATAGGCCCATCAGCTGATATAATGACTATGATGGGGGATAAAATAAATTCAAAGCAAATAGCTAAAGAAGCTAACATTCCTACTATTCCAGGTGTAGAGGAGCCAATTAAAAATATTGAAAAAGCTAAAGAAATAGCTAAAAAAATTGGATACCCTATTATGCTTAAAGCTTCTAATGGTGGTGGGGGAAGAGGTATGAGAGTTGTCTATAATGAAGATAACTTAAGTATAGAATATGAAACTGCCTGTAGTGAATCAAGAAAAGCATTTGGTGAAGATATTATATTTATCGAAAAATATATACCTAATCCAAAACATATAGAAGTTCAAATACTTGGAGATAAATTTGGAAATATAGTTCACTTACATGAGAGAGATTGCTCAGTCCAAAGAAGACATCAAAAGATAATAGAATATGCTCCAGCCTTTTCTCTATCAAATAAACTAAGAGAACAAATATGTAGGGATGCAGTAAAAATAGCTAAACACGTAGGGTATATAAATGCAGGTACCTTAGAATTTTTAGTTGATGAAAATGATAACTTCTACTTTATTGAAATGAATCCACGAGTTCAAGTTGAACATACTGTAACAGAAATGATAACAGGCGTAGATATAGTTCAAAGCCAAATATTAATAGCTCAAGGGTATAAGTTAGAAGATGAACCAATAAATATAAAATCACAAGAGGATATTCAAGTAAGAGGTTATTCTATTCAATGTAGAATAACTACAGAAGATCCTAAAAATAATTTTATGCCTGACACTGGAAAAATCCAGGTCTATAGAACTGGTTCAGGTTTTGGTATAAGACTTGATGGTGGAAATGGGTTTACAGGATCTACTATAAGCCCATACTACGATAGCTTATTGGTTAAAACAATATCTTGGGATAGAACTTTTAAAGGTGCAATAAATAAAACTATTCGTTCTATAAAAGAGCTTAGAATAAGAGGTGTAAAAACGAATATAGGTTTCTTAGTTAATGTTTTAAATAACCCAATTTTTACACAAGGTAACTGTAGCACAAAATTTATTGATGAAAATCCAGATTTATTTGAAATAAAAGAAAGTAAAGATAGAGGAACTAAGCTTCTTAAATTTATAGGAAATACTATAGTAAATGAAAATAAATGTTGTGAAAAACCTCAATTTCAACCTATATATACACCTAAGACAAGTGATAGTATATGTTTAAATGAAGGTAGCAAAAACTTATTTGATAAACTAGGTAAAAAGGAATATCTAGAATCAATAAAAAAAGAGAAAAAACTACTTTTAACAGATACTACTATGAGAGACGCTCATCAATCACTTTTAGCAACACGACTTAGAAGTTATGATTTATTAAAAGTAGCAAAGCCAACAAGTGAGTATATGAATGACTTATTCTCTCTTGAAATGTGGGGAGGGGCAACTTACGATGTAGCTTATAGATTCTTAAAAGAATCTCCATGGATAAGACTTGAAAAATTAAGAGAAGAAATTCCTAATATAATGTTTCAGATGCTATTTAGAGCTTCTAATGGCGTAGGTTATAAAAACTATCCAGATAATGTAATAAAAGAATTTTTAAAAGAATCTGCAAATAAAGGAATTGATGTTTTTAGGATTTTTGATTCACTTAACTGGGTTGAAAATATGAAACCATCTATATATACAGCTCTTGAAACTGGAAAAATTGTTGAATCTACAATCTGTTATACTGGAGATATTTTAGATCCAAGTAAAAATAAATATAATTTAGAGTATTATGTTAATATGGCGAGAGAATTAGAAGAATTAGGATCAGATATTATATGTATAAAAGATATGGCTGGTCTTTTAAAACCATATGCAGCTTATAAGCTTATAAAAACATTGAAGGAAAATGTTAATACTCCTATTCATTTACACACTCATGATACAAGCGGTAACGGAGTTGCTACATGTTTGATGGCATCTGAAGCTGGGGTGGATATTGTTGATGGAGCCCTTGAAACAATGGCAGGGCTAACTAGCCAACCTTCTTTAAATGCTATTGTAGAAGCTCTTAAAAATACAGAAAGAGATACTCATATAGATTTATATGGATTTGAAGAATTAGGAAATTACTATAAAGATTTACGTAATGTATACTCAAAATTTGAAAGTGATTTAAAAAATCCATCTGCTGAAATTTATAAATATGAAATTCCAGGTGGGCAATATACAAACTTAAAGCCTCAAGCAGATAGCCTAGGTTTATCTGATAAATTTGAACAAGTAAAAGAAAAGTACAAAGAGTCGAATGAAATATTGGGTGATATAATTAAGGTTACTCCATCATCTAAAGTTGTAGGTGATTTAGCAATCTTTATGGTTAAAAATAAGTTAAATAAAAATAATATAATAGCACAAGGAAAAAATCTTTCATTCCCAGACTCAGTAGTTGACTATTGTAGGGGTATGATAGGTCAACCTGAAGGAGGAATCCCTAAGGATATACAAAAGATAGTGTTAAAAGGAGAAAACCCTATAACAGTAAGACCTGGTGAGTTAATTCCAAGTGAAGATTTTAAAGGTGTTAAAAAATACTTAGATGAAAAATTCAATATGAATTCTAATATAAGAAATGTATTAAGTTATACACTTTATCCTAATGTTTATGAAGATTATTTAAAACATTTACAGTTATATAATGATATATCAAAACTTGAAAGCCATGTATATTTTTACGGATTAGCAATAGGGGAAGAATGTGAAGTAGAGATTGAAGAAGGAAAAGTATTAACTATAAAGTTAATAGAAATCGGGGATATAAAAGAGGACGGAACTAGAACTTTATCATTTGAACTAAATGGAATGATGAGAGATATAGAAGTTAGTGATATTAACTACAGTTCAAATATAAAAGATATATTGAAAGCTGACATGAATAATCCTTTACAAATAGGTGCTAGTATCCCTGGAAAGGTTGTTAAGATACTAGTTGAGGAAAACCAAGAAGTTGAAGAAAATCAACCACTTATAGTTATTGAGGCTATGAAAATGGAAACTGTTGTAGTTGCCAAAACAAGCGGATGCGTTAAATCTATTTACGTAAGCCAAGATGAAGTAGTAAAAGATAAACAGTTACTAATAGATATGAAATAAAATAAAAGCTATGTAAAAGTTACTTAAGCTTTGGATAAACATATAAGTTTTGCTTCCCACTTATATATTTATCCTTTGCTATCTAACTTTACACAGCTTTTTTATTTATACTATAATAAAATGTAACTCTACCTTGAATAAATCGCCATCTATTAAAACATCTAAGTTACCACCTTGAAGATTAACTAAATCTCGAGCAATAGCTAGTCCCAATCCACTTCCTTCTGTATTTCTAGATAAGTCTCCTCTTTTAAACCTTTCTATTATCTCACTAGCCTCAAAATTCAATTCATACGCTGATATGTTTTTCATAGAAATACATACAGTATCGTCATCTAATATCATATCAATATATACTCTTGTATTTTCATGAGAATATTTAGATATATTTATTAATAAGTTTTCAAATACCCTATACATTCTTTTTCCATCACAGTTTATATAAACAGGCTCTTTCGGAACATTTACTTTTAAGCTTAAATTTGACTGTATTAATTTTTCTTCATTTTCACCTATACTTTGTCTTAATAATTGATTTAAATCTAATTTTTCAATATTAAGATCAATATTTCCACTACTTGCTTTGCTAGCTTCAAATAAGTCGTCTATAAGGTTTTTTAAACGCTTTGATTTGTTGTCTAATACATCTACATAATCGTTTAAATACTCAGGTTGTATATTTTTTTCTTTTTTTATCAAATCAACATAGTTTATTATTGATGTTAAAGGAGTTTTTAAATCATGACTTACATTTGTTATAAGCTCTGTTTTCATTCTTTCACTTTTTAACTTTTCTCCTATTGCATTTTCAAGCCCATCACTTAGATTATTTATGTTCTCTGCAATAATACTTAAGCTATTATCCCCTTTTAACTTTATTTTATGATTTATATTCCCATTTTTTATTTTTTCTGTTCCTTTCATTATATCGTCAATATAAACTAACTTATTTATAAT
>NZ_JAKEDR010000155.1 GCF_023653455.1 Paraclostridium ghonii | reverse complement strand
TGTCTGTATATACTAATTATTTTTTTATTATATTTCTATCAATCCCATTTATAATTTTAAATTATTTTAATTTTTTGCCTATGTTTTAAAGAAATGTTTAAAATGGATATTTTACAATAGATAAGTTATAATATAGCTATATTCGCGTTTGGAAAATTATAGTAAATAGCTGAAAATTTATTTTATGGGGGTATTATGAGAAAAATGGTTAAAATTATTGGCGGTTCAATATGTGCTATAGCAATCATTATTTGTATACTTATAGTTATTATATTTATTAACCACAAAATTAATCTATTAAAAGAAAACAAACAATTCCTGCCTATTGGACAAATGGTAAATGTAAATGGACATTATATGCATATATATAGTGAAGGTGAAGGAGACATTCCTTTGGTATTTATGTCGGGTGGGGGTACTAGTTCACCTACTTTAGACTTTAAATCTTTATATTCATTGTTAAGTGATAATTACAAAATTGTTGTAGTAGAAAAATTAGGTTATGGCTTTAGTGATATAGTTGATACACCAAGAGATATAGACTCAATTTTAAATGATACGAGACAAGCACTAGCTCTTGCAAATATAAAAGGCCCATATATATTATTCCCACACTCAATGTCTGGAATAGAAGCATTATATTGGGCTCAATTGTATCCAGAAGAAGTAAATGGTATTGTAGGTCTAGATATGGCGGTTCCAAAGGCTTATGAAAATTATAAAATAAATATTCCAATGATAAAGATTGGATCAATAGCATCAAATCTTGGAATAACAAGATTAATTCCAAATTTATCTGAAAGCGATGCTATAAAATACGGAACGTTAACTGATGATGAAAAAAAACTCTATAAAACAATCTTTTATAGAAGAACCGCAACTTATACAATGATAAACGAAGTACTTGAAGTTAAAAATAATGCTAAAAAAGTGTCTGAAAATAGCCTTCCAAATATTCCAATATTAATGTTTGTTTCAAACGGTGTTGGTACTGGTTGGAATGAACGGGATTGGATAAATATTCAGGAAACAGCTCTTAAAGAATTTAAGAACGGAGAAATTGTGCATTTAGATTGTTCTCATTATATACATGATATTGAGTATAAAAAAATAGCAAAAGACGCAACTAACTTTATTGAGAAAATAAAAAAATAATAAAGTGCTTTTTCTGTTGCCTTACGACCTATGTCTAATCTTAAGTCTCCTATTTACGGATACATAAAGGATTCAAACTTTAACATCTATTAGTGCAAGTATTGTATTTTATTTTTTACAAATACTACTTTAGTTATACTGTAAGTAAAAATGGATACTTTAAAATCATTTAAAGTATCCATTTTGTTTATATCTATGGCAAATTAATTAATAGTGCTTGCTGTTTTATTTTTCAGTTTATAATTTTTTATCATTTTAAGTGAAAAATATCCTACAAATCCAATTGTATATATACTTAATTTCATTATATCAATTTCCTCATCATTAAGAAGAGCAAGTACTATATGTACATACGATAATAAGTAAAATGGATATGCCCATCTTTGAATTTTCTTCCAATCTGCATATGACATTTTTGATCTAACTTTTTTTAATGATGTGATAAATAATGGTATCATTATTATAAACGCTATCAATCCTATTATTAAATATATTATGTAAAGTATTGTTATAGGCTTGTGAAGTAATATTTTATTTATAAAACGAACTAAATACATTACTCCATGAGGAAGTAACAGTATGCATCCCAGTATAGCTGCTTCAGCTCTTATACTTAACAATTTTTTTGTCAATTTCCACTTAGGATTTAATGCTCCTGCAAACATTACTAATAAAAAGAATGCTATTGCCACATTCCCTTTCATAAAAGCTTTTTCAAGTTCTCCTATAAACCCTTGTAGCTTTGTATCACTTATTAATCTATAAATTTCATAAATTATTGTAATCCCTGATATAACCGAAGCTATACTATAAAAAATTTTAGAATGCTTTCTTATTGTTGTTGTAAAAATTAGTGCGAATATTGCTACAAATATTAATGAATAAACTAACCTCATATTGATTCTCCTTTTTATTTTAAAGTTTTTATTATTTTGTATTGAATATCACTTTTTAATGATAATTAATTTCAATAACCATTTTATTATATAGATATTTTATTGTCAATATTTTTTTAAAATAATCCTAATTTTTATTTACAAACTAAAAATACCCCTACATCGTTATTTACAACGTAGGGGTATTTTTAGTTTATAAATTATTTACCTGTACTTCCAAATCCACCAGTTCTTACTTCACCAGTTTCAAAATCATCTCCGTCAGCTAAAAGTATTGGCATAAATATAGCTTGCCCTATACCATCTCCTACTTTAACTTCCCAAGATTTCTTTCCTCTATTAACTAATTTTATAAAATAGTGACCTTCATTAGATTCACAATTATAGTAATCTCCATCGCCTATACCTACAGTATTTGCTAATTGTATTTGATACTTAAATCCCATCCCACTTCTTGGGAATAATGTTATCATTTCCCCAACTTGCATATAAGCTTTAAAACCTGTTGGTATAACTATATCTTCACCTGGCTCTAATGTAAAGTTTAATGTACTTTTTATATCATATCCTGCAGCAAATTTTGTTGCTCTTTTAGGTAATGTTAACTCTTCATATGCTATATGTACATTTGTTTTTTCAAACTCTTCTTTACTTACTTTTTCAAATCCTCTTACTTTCATTTTGTTTCTCCTTTAAAAATATCTTTAATATTTATAATAACATATCTGTTTTTGTATAACAAATTTAAAATTTAGCTCGCTGGATTTACTACGTCCGTGAGTAGCTTTATATCATTAGAAAATTAATATATTATAAAAAAAGAGTTAATTAAATTAACTCTTTTTCATCACTGTTTTTTACTTTATTGCTTTTATTTATACAAAGTAATTTGCTTCCTATAAATATTAATATTAAACTTATAACTATAGCAAACATTAATATTTTTAAATTATCGAAGTTTAAAGTCTCATTTAACTTCTCTATATCTTTATTTTTTCCCGCTATATGCATTGCAAATATAGCAACTGAGTTATTTAAAAAATGCATCATCATAGGTATAAATATTGATTTACTCTTATATACTGAATATGCTAATGCAATACCTAAAATGCTGGTTGGAATAACTCTTATAAAGTCAATGTGCATAAAACCAAATAATATACCAGTAAGTATTACACCCCATATTTGAGCTTTTTTCTCTTTACTTTGAGTAAATGATTTAAACACAAAACCTCTAAAAAACATTTCTTCACATATAGCTGGAATAACTGCTATAAATAATAAGTTTAATAATATGCTATCATCTACTTTTAATGCTTCATTTAACCCTTCTACAACTTTCATATTTTGAGGGAATAAATAAAGTAGTAGTTGACTTGTTAAATTCATAACTATAAATACTCCTGCCCAAAGTATTATACCACCTAATACGTGATGTATTTTAGGTAATTTTATACTAAAAATATTTTTGAAATCAGATTTAATATACCATGCAAATATTAATGGTAATCCAATTATCATAATTTGTGTACCTACTATTCCAGCCGTTCCAAATTTTAATTGAATTAAACTTCCTACATATATTAATAGTACTACTCCAATTGCATATAAAGTTACTCCATCTGCAACAGATGGCATTGTTCCTCTTTTTATATTGCTTCTTTTTTCTAATAATGCAAAGTTTTTACTACTTCCAAATAAGATTTCTTCAGAGTTAAACATCTTAGATAAAATCAATACTGATATTATAACAAACACAAGGTTAGATACTAAAACTAAAGCTATCAAACTTATATTGCTATTAAATGTTAATACACTTTTTATAAGTAAAGATATGTTAACTACAGGTATAGTAGCTGTAAATCCATCTAACTCTATATTAGGGACCATCGATATATAAGACGGTATCATAACTAAAAATGTAATTGGAGTTATATAGTTTTGTGCATCTTTAAAACTTTTTGCTAATGAACATACACACATACTAACGGCTGACACTACCATAGCAAATAAGCATACACATATCAAAGTAATTACTCCTGGAAGTATCATCTGCGAATAATTAATATTTATAGTTCCCATTTCGCTTGCCATACCTTGAGTTGCAACTAAAAATGACATAGTTATAACTACTGATAAAACATTCAAAATAGCTGATGATACTGCACAAAGTGATACAGCTAAATATTTACCCATAACTAATTCTAAGTTTGTAATAGGTAATGTAAATAAAGTTTCTAAAGTACCTCTTTCTTTTTCACCTGCCATAACATCTATTGCAGGATATGTAGCCCCCACTAAAAGCCCCATTATTAATACAAATGGTAAAACTCTCCCCAATAAATTGCCTGCCACCTCTTCATTTTTTGCCACATCTACAGTTTGATAATCAATTGGTTCAAGTGTAGATTTTACATCTAATCCTCTTTCTTTAACTTTATTTTCTACTAATTCTTTTTTATATGTATTTAATACTTTTTCTACTTCTTCTTGACCCATAATTGATGAATCCTTAGATGAATATATATAAATTTTAAATTCTGAGACTTCATTTTTATCACTTACTTTTATGTAAGCATCTATATTTCCATCTTTTAAATCTTTTTTATAATCATTAGTAGCTTTAAGCTCTATTTGACCTATTTCGCTACTATCTTTTTTTCTTTCTTCATTTGTTTTATTTATAACTGACATTAAAGTTTTATCTGGATTTTGACTAAATGCTATCTGTATATTTTCTTTTTCCATGCTATTCATAGACATAGACATAATTTGAGTTATTCCTACCATCATTATAGGATATAAAATTATTGGAAGTACTATCATCATAAATATAGTTTTTTTGTCTCTTAATATGTCTAAAACTTCCTTTTTAAGTATCTGCTTTACTATTTTAGATCTCAAATAAATCCCCCCTCTCACTTGCTAGAGATATAAATACATCTCTTAAATTATTTGTATTTGTTCTCTCTTTTAATTCTTCAGGGGTTCCCATTGCAATTATCTCACCTTGATGAATCATAATTATTCTATCACATAGCGTCTCAGCTTCTTCCATATAATGAGTTGAATATAGTACAGTTTTACCTCTTTGTTTTTCATTTTTCATGAAATCTATTATAGATTTACTACTAATTACATCTAATCCTAAAGTAGGTTCATCAAATATATATATTTTAGGTGAATGAACTAGACATCTTGCTATTGATGTTCTTTGAGTTTGACCTGTTGATAAATTTTCAATCCTATTATCTATAAAACTTTCCATATCCATTATCTTTATTACTTCATTTATAGATTTTTCAATTTCATCTTTTTGCATTTCATATAAATTTGCAAAAGTTGTTAACAGTTCTCTTGGAGAAAGTCTATTATATAGTTTTGTATTTCCCGATAAATATCCAATCTCTTTTTTGGCTGCATTTTTATCTATAGAGTAATCATATCCACAAACTTCTATATCGCCAGATGTTGGAGTTAGTATTCCTCCAAGCATTCTAAGTAAAGTTGTTTTTCCTGCCCCATTTGGACCTAGTATTCCTAGTATTTCTCCCTCTTTTGCACTAAATGTAATATTATTTACTGCTAAAAAATCTTCTTTCTTCGTTTTAAATTTAGTTAGTTTTTTCTTTTTCTTTGACGTGTCATCTTTTACAACTTTTGTAAAAGATTTGCACAAGTTGTTTACTTCAATCATTTGATCCCCCTTAATTTTTAATGTAATAATTTTTAAACCTTCAAAATTCATTATATATCTTTACTTTATAATTTAAAATAAAAATGGATTAAAATGGTTAAAATAAGGACTAAAATTAATTTTTTTTAATTTAGCCCATTCATATGCTTTTTTGTCTATTTCCTTTATAAATGCATCCTTTCCATTACAATAACCTTCGATATCATATCTAAACTTTTTGGCTAATTCTTTTTTTAACTCTCCATATTGTTTTGCTTCTTCAGGATGTTGTATCATATAATCTCTAAAATCAATATGTCTTTTTATCTCTGGATTACCGCTTTCAAATACGTGAATATGATGAGTTCTTTTATATATCCCTTTTAGAAAAAATCTTCTATTAGGTATACCATACTCACCTTTTGCTATATATCCTAAGTTTTTTAAACTTTCATTATATAAATCTATATTTTCAATATTTTTCACTTCAACCAAAATATCAATTACAGGCTTTGCATCTATACCAGGAATAGATGTACTTCCTATATGATGTACTTTTACTACTTCTTTTCCCATAATCTCATAAATATCTTTTGCTTCTTTTATAAATTCAGCTTTCCAATCAGGATTATATTCTAGTACCTCTATAATTCTACCTTCACTTTTTTTACACATAAAAATCTCCCCACAATTCATTATAAATAAAATTAATTTTATTTAATCTCTTTCAATTCATAAAACTCAATCTTATTTTTTATGTATTTCTACAATACCTGCACAAGAAGAGATTTGTATATATACTGTATTAATTTTTCTTTGATTTAGTGAATTCATAATATTTTCTTCAACCATATATATTTCATCTGCATCCCATTTATCCATATTTTTGTTTTTGCAATCTATTAAATCTTTTTCTGTTTTAAATGCAACATCTGCAATTATTATTTTACCATCTGGCTTTAACAGTTTTTCTAATTCTTCTATAAACTCTACTTTTGTATCATTATCTAAATGGTGAATTGCATAAGAAGATATTATATAGTTAAATTTTTCACTTGTTAATTTAATAGGTAACTTGTTATTAAAATCGTGTTGTATAAACACTCCGTTTGGCATCTTTTCTTGGGCAATATTTATCATCTCTTGAGAAAAATCTATACCAAATATATTTGCACCATCTTCATATAACTTATTTGTCAGCACTCCTGTTCCAAAACCTATATCTAATATATCATTTTTTCTATCTTTATTAATTGCATTGTAAACGTAACTTAAAACATCATAATATCCATCAAAAGGATATTCATTAGAACTTAGTTCTACACTTTTATCATATTCTTTAGCCCATAAATCAAACCCTTTGTTATCTAACACTTTACATCCCTCCTACCCCTTATAGCTTTAACTTTTTAATGCTTTGATTTTTTATAATTCTTTATAGTTAACACTCAAATTAAGAGTAAATACTACTTAATTCTACTTTTATATTAATAATTCTACGATTTTATAACCATTACCTCTTTTATTCTTTATTGCAAGTAAAAAATATTAAATTAAAGGATATTTTACTTATCTATCTAATATATTTATTTTAGCTAATGTTTTAAAAGGAGGTGTGAAATTGATTTTAAAAGAACTTTTAGTAAGAGAGTTAATTCCAAATAATTTTTATATTAACAAAGAAAAATTAGAAAAAATAAGGAATATATATTCTGATGATAAAAACCCTGTGTTTCCTCCCGTTCTTGTTGGTGTAATTAATGGAGAGTATGTACTTATAGATGGCCACTCAAGAGCTATGGCTGCCTTCGAGCACGGTAAGAAATTTATATCAGCAGAAATTCATCCAATAGAAGATGTTCCAGGTCCTACAAAACTTTATTTAACTCTTTATAATAAATCTAAAAAAATGGGCCTAAAATCTATAGAAAATTTACAAGATAGAATAGTACCAAATTGTGAACATGAAATTTTATGGGTAAAATATTGCGATGATTTACTTAAAGAAATAAAATAAAAATACACTTAGTAAGCTTACTAAGTGTATTTTTATTTTATTTCTTTAATTTATCTAACTAAATAATGTACTTTTACAAGATTAACTATTTCTTTAGCTTCTTCAGCTTGAGCTTTTGGAACTTTAAAAGAAATAGGCGCATTATGAGGTATCCCACTTTGACTTATAACTGTATTCCCATCTACTCCTATTTTTATATCTACGTCTAAATCAAATGTAGATGCTGATTCAAAAGATATACTTTTTACATTTTTAGAAGGGAAGAATTTTACTTCTACTTTTTTTCCACTAACACCTTGAACATCTACTAAATATATTCCATAGTTAGTTAATATTATAGAATCTCTTATAAAAGTAAATGCTTGTATTATCTCTTCTCCATCTATTAAGTAATCCCTTATTTTATCCCCTGCTGAATTATCTATTGATCCATAACCTGCTAATTTATTAAAAAACGCCATTATAAAATCCCCTCCAATATAATTATTTTATGTAATATTAGTATATATTCAAATTACTTTCAAGTAAAGCTTTAATGCATCTCTTTTTTATCAAATAAAATATTACTTTAAAGGATTTTGTAATTAAAAATCGAATTTATTTTATAAAGTCACTTATTTATTTTAATATTTATGGCAATTATAAATACAATTGCACTTAGCTTAAAATATATAAGTTTAAAATAATCTATTAGTCAAAAGGTGGTGCTTTTATGAATAAAGATTTAAAGTTAAGAAGAAATATATGGTTTTGTTTAGGAATAGTACTTTTTATTGCTAGTATATATAG
>NZ_JAKEDR010000154.1 GCF_023653455.1 Paraclostridium ghonii | reverse complement strand
ATTTACAATAATAACCATATTAAATCTTATTTTATAAATTAATAATTTTTTGAATTATATACTAAAATATTGTTTATATGTAAAGTTAAAGCCTGTATTAATTAAATAACTAATACAGGCTTTAACTTTAATTTACTCAACTATTTCTAATCTTAAAAGTTCTTCTAGACTTTCTCTTTTGCATATTAATTTGCTATTACCATCCTTAACAGCTACTACTGCAGGCTTTATTATTTTATTATAATTTGATGCCATTGAGTAACCATATGCCCCTGTTGATGACATTATCAATATGTCCCCACTTTCTATATCCATAACATCTACATCTGTTATAAGTATATCCCCACTTTCACAACATTTACCAGCTATTGTAACTTTATTGTTTTTGTCTACACCCATTTTATTAGCAATCGAACACTCATATCCAGCTTGATATAATGAAGGTCTTATGTTATCTGTCATTCCGCCATCAACACTTACATAAGTTCTTACATCTTTTATATCTTTTATAGAACCTACTGTATATATTGTACTTCCTCCATTTGCTACTATTGATCTTCCTGGCTCTATTATTAAAATTGGTACTTTTATATTTATTTCTTCGCATACAGTTTCAACTTTTTCTATTATTGCACTGCAAAACTCTTTTATTGTTTTAGGTTCATCATTTTCTGTATAATAAACACCTACCCCTCCACCTAAATCAACTTCCTCTATATCTATATCGTATTCATTCTTTATTTCTTTTACTAAGTTCATCATTATTTGAACTTCATCTAAATATGGTTCAACATCAAAAATTTGAGATCCTATATGTGCATGTAATCCTATTAGTCTGATATTTTTATATTTTTTTAAGCTTTTTAATGCATCTTGTAAATCCCCATTTGACAATGCAAATCCAAATTTCGAATCTATTTGTCCAGTTTTTATATACTCATGAGTATGAGCTTCTATTCCTGGTGTTATTCTAAAATATATATATTGAATTTTATTTTTTTGTTCACAAATACTTTGTAACAACTCTAATTCATAATAATTATCTACAACAAATCTCCCTACTCCAAATTCTACTCCCATTTCAATTTCATCTATTGTTTTATTATTTCCATGGAATAATACTTTTTCCATTGGAAACCCCGATTTATATGCTGTAAAAAGTTCACCTCCTGATACTACGTCAAGGTATAATCCTTCTTCATTTATTAATTTACACATATATATTGGCAAAAATGCTTTACCTGCATATGCAACTCTATTATTATTTTCATTAACTTTAAAATATTTTATATATTCTTTGCAATTATTTCTTACTAGTTCCTCATCAAATATATAAAGAGGTGTTTTATATTTTTCTCTAAGTTCCTTGCAACTAACTCCACCTACATATAATTCATTTCCATTTACTGACATAGTCCCTTGTAGCTTCATACCTTGAGTCCTCCTATTTTTTGTATTGATAGTTTTTGAAAAACAAAAATACCCCTTAAGTTTCACTTAAGGGGTATCAAAAATTCAAATAAAAATATGTACCATAATTCATTATTAAATATACATATAACTATCTATTCCTTAAATGTAGCTCAACACAATTTAATATTGTGACAGTTATGCATATATTATATACATCCCCAGGTATATAGCCTTAAAGCATCAGCTATATCCTTCGGCGATAATCCCTTTCCCACTAAATCTTTGTGCTTAACTCATTAATGGTACTTATTATTATCGCGACCTCTACAATTAATATTCAATTTATTTATATGTGATTTTACATATAAAATTTGCATTTGTCAATATTTTTTTTATTTTTTTTATTTTCTTTAAATTTCAATTTAACTTAATTTTATATAAATTCTAATTTTTTGAATTGTAATTTTTCAACAATTTACACTTAATTTTATTAAAATATTTTGAATTTTTTATATTTAATTTTAATTATAGTTAATGAATTCACTTTTTTTCTTTATAAAAAAAAGACTTTGCTTTTTTTCAACACATTTGAATTTTTTTAACTATACTCTACTTATAGGTTTTAATTTTTTATATTTTAATATCATTAATGTATAGGGGGAGATACTTGTGCTTATTAAACAAATAATAGCTGTTAGCATATTTTTAGTAGTTATGATGGCTATTATTTCAGAAAAAGTAAACAGGGCTGTTGCAGCTATGGCTGGAGCTTTACTTATGATCATATTTAACATATTATCTGTCGAACAAGGATTACATCATATTGATTTTAATACAATTGGGGTTTTGATAGGTATGATGTTATTTGTTTCTGTTGTTAAAAATTCAGGGCTATTTGAATATATAGCTATCTTGTCAGCTAAAAAATCAAAAGGTGATCCTTGGAAAATCATGCTCTGTTTTATAATTTTAACAGCTGTATTATCCGCTGTTTTAGACAATGTTACTACGGTATTATTAATAGGTCCAATGACTATAGTTATAACTCAAATATTAAATATAAATCCAACTCCATTTTTATTAACTCAAATTTTAGCATCCAATATAGGAGGAACTTCAACATTGATAGGTGATCCACCTAATATCATGATAGGTAGTGCAGCAAACTTAAGTTTTGCAGATTTTATAATAAATTTAGGTCCTATAGTTCTAATCATTTTATTTTTAACTATTATTTGCTTTAAATTTATGTTTAAAAAACAACTTTTTGTAGATGATGAATCAAAAGAAAAAATTTTAACTTTAGATGAAAAAAAAGCAATAAGAGATAAGCCACTTCTTATAAAAAGCATTATTATGATTGTATTTATTTTACTTGGATTTGTTTTACACAATGTTATAAATCTTGAATCCAGTATAGTAGCTTTAACAGGAGCTACTGTAATGATGTTTATAGGTAAGCAAGATATTGATGAAATCCTCTCAAGCGTAGAATGGTCTACTATAGCATTTTTCGTAGGATTATTTGTAATAGTTGGTGGTATCGTTGAGGTTGGCATAATAAATTATATTGCTGAATATTTAATAAGTGCGACAAGTGGACATTTAGTGCTTACTATGTTACTTATACTTTGGTTATCTGCTATAATTTCATCTTTCTTAGACAATATACCTTTTGTAGCTACATTAATACCCCTTATCTTAACTATGCAAGGATCTGGTATTGATGTAACGCCAATATGGTGGGCAACTTCCCTAGGAGCTTGTCTTGGAGGTAATGGTACTTTAATTGGAGCTTCTGCTAATATTGTTCTTGCAAATGTTGGTCAAAAAAATGGATATCCTATAAGCTTTAAAGCTTATTTTAAAGTAGGATTTCCACTTATGATTCTTTCAGTAATAATTTCAACTATTTACTTACTAATACTATTTTAAATAAATTTTAGGAGGAATAATAATGAGTATTTTGGATAATGCTTATGGAGACACTATAGAAGCTCGACTTAGATATATAGGTGCAACCGATATAAAAAAAATTCACGGAATACTATATTTTATAGAATTTGAAATTGATAATAACTTAAAAGTTTCATACACATATAATATAAATTCTAAAAATAAATATTATCTTCAAAGGATAAAACCTTACCCAATTCCAGAAGGTGTATTTGACAAAGAATATGAAATAGTTTCTTTTATAGAAAAAGATATTAAAAAGTTTATGAATGCTAAAAAAAGTAATAACTTTGATTTATTTTTAAAAATTACAGATGAGCTAAATACAATATGTTTTGATATAGAAGAACTTTTCTTAAATTATAACATAGATAAAATGGATTTAAATAAGTTAAAACATGAAACAGATATTATACTAAATCTATTCGAAAACTCCAAGAAGAAATCTCCTAAAATAGATATAAACCATAAATAAATTTTATTTATATTTTTCAAATAGGTAGATTACTATTAATTATTGATAGTAATCTACCTATTTTTATTAAGATTGTTTATAAATTTAATTATTTTAAGAAAAACAACTCTCTATGTTCTTTAAAAAATCTGCTTTCTCACATTCATTATTATTCGCTAGATTATTATTTATCCATTTAACATTTTTAATTCCACAAACATTTAAGGTAGCTTTAATTATTGTATTTTCTATAGGATTTCCTAAGTCATTTTTAATATAATCTGTGTCACTTTCAGATGTTGTGATAATTGTTCCTTTATTTATATAGTTTAAAGTTCCTTTTGGTCTATTATTTTCTTCTATAAAAGCAAATTCTTTTATAAAAACCTTGTCAAAAAAACCTTTAAGCATTGCTGGAACGTTATTCCACCATATAGGAAATATTAATACTATTTCATCTGTTTCTTTCAAAATTTTTTGATATTTCCCAACTAATTTATCATCAAATTCACCTTTACTGTATAATTTCACTTCTTCTTTTGTCATAACAGGGTTAAAATTATCTTCATATAAATCAATTATATTATAACTTTTACCACATTTTTTAAGTCCATTAATTACATTGTCCATTATATTTTGGCTAAACGAATTCGTAGTTGGATTAGATACTATTATAGTAGTGTTCATGCTTATGTTCCTTTCGTATTAAGTTAATTTTAATATTAATATTATTAGTATATGTAAAGATTTATATTCATTTTTATAACACTTCTTCTAAAAAAGTCCCATACTAACGATCTCTTTTTCTATAAATAAAATAGCCTATTATCAGCTTTACACAAGTATCTATCATCATATCTTCGAAAACCCATTGTCCATATTTAAAATTTTGTTATTATACAAAAAAAATAGATATACCAAAAGTAAATTATATAAATATTATTAGTCCTAAAAATATTTTTGGTATATCTTTAATATTAATTTATATTGTTATTATCTTTAATGCTTCTTCTATATCGTCTATAATTCATCATATCTATAGCAATAAAGCTACTTCCTACGCCTATCATTATAGCTCCTGGTATATGACCTGTTATAATTCCTACCAATACTCCTATTAGTGCTCCTACAGTTATATATATTGCTATTTTAATAGTTTTATTAAACTTTAAAGGTATATAAACTGCCATTCTTGTGTATAAAAAAGCTCCTATTATTAAGCCTACTACTGTTAGTATTATGGTTTCTTGCATATTTCCTAAAGTCAGTCCTAGCCCTAATCCTATTAGAATACATCCAAGGGTTACCATCGCAATTCTCCTTTTTCTCTTTTTTACATTATATGCTTGTACACTTCAAAAGTTGCTAACTTTAAATATATAATTTATGCAAGAGTTTAATCTTAACATTCGGTATGATATACTATTTCTTATGTTAATTTAGTTTAAAGAGGAGGTTTTTATGTCATTTTTAATTTTAATAGTAGGATTTGCACTTCTTATAAAAGGAGCTGATGTTTTTGTAGATGGAGCATCTTCTATAGCTAAGAGGTTTAATATTCCTCCTATGCTTATAGGGCTTACCATAGTTGCTATGGGAACAAGTGCTCCTGAAGCTGCTGTAAGTGTGTCATCATCTCTAGCAGGTCAAAACGATATGAGTATAGCTAATGTTATTGGATCTAATTTCTTTAATATTCTTATTGTTTTAGGGGTATCTGCTATAATAGCTAAATTGCCGGTTGAAAAAAATACAATAAAAAAAGATACCCCATTTTTATTATTTATAAGTGCATTACTTGTAGTTTTAGGTATCAACTTAAACCTAAGTAGATTCGATGGTTTAATTTTATTGATATTATTCGTATTTTTCTTAGTAAGTATGATTAAATCAAATTTAGGTCAAAAAGATTGTGATATATCAGCTGGTGAAAGTGCTATCGCTATAGAAGTTACTGAATCTGAAGCTATATCTCTGTCTAAAACTTTAGTAATTTGCTTAATAGGTATTGTAGGTATAGTATGGGGTGGTGATTTAGTTGTAGATTCTGCAACTAAAATTGCAACTGCTTTTGGCATGAGTACAAACTTAGTAGGACTTACTATAGTTGCTATGGGAACATCCTTACCTGAATTTGTAACATCTATAATAGCTGTTAGAAAAGGTGAAACAGAAATTGCAATAGGTAATGTAATCGGTTCTAATATATTTAATATTTTATTAGTTCTAGGCTTGGCTTCTATTATTAATCCTATGACAATTAGTATGTTTGCTTTAATAGATGCTGTATTTATGACTCTAATAACAATTTTACTATATATATTTATAAATAAAAATAATTGTTTAAATAAAATTCATGGATTTATACTTATATCTATATACTTAGCTTATATGTGTTATACTATAATCCGTTAATTTAAAAAGGAATGCAAATTAGATTGCATTCCTTTTTTATTTATCTAGGTTTAGTGTATTTTTTGTTTTTAATTTTTCTAGTATTTTAAAACTTAAAGGATATCTAAATTCTTTATGTCTATAATATTGTATAATAGCACTGATAAATATAATAAGGTAAATAACAGACATTGCTGATATTAAATAAGCTGCATATTTTACTACGCATACTAATAATAAAATTGCAAATTCATATATTACAAATGATATGTAAAAATCAATAAGTTTTAGCCCATTCTTTTTAACAAATTCTGATTCTTTTTCATATATCTTCCATGCAACATATGCTATTAAAACTCCAAATATATTAAGTAACATAACAGCCAATGTCATAACCATCATAATAATACTTTCATTTTTTGTGCATCTTTGATTATCTACCATCATACTTTTCCTTTCCTTATAAATACTTATATTATATTTTGACCCATTTATTAAAAATCGTCAACTTTTTATTAAGTTTCTATTATTTTTAATATAATTTTTTATAAGTAAGGTTCACATTATGGAGTTTTATAAATTATAATAACAAGGATGGATAAATCTGAAAAAAATTATCCACGTTTAGGCATATATATCAGAAAATTCTACTTCTATTTTTTGAACAAAATTTGCTTTTAAATTACAATCATCTATTAATTCTAATTTATGACTATATAAATTACATGGAACTTCTATTATAAATTCGCTTCCTTTACCTAGTTCACTTTCAACATCTATATTCCCACCATGTAATTCAACTAAAGATTTAACTAAAGACAGCCCTATCCCACTACCAACTTTAGTATCTATGCTTTCATGCTTAACTTGTTTAAATCTTTCAAACACCTTATATAGATCTTTTTTAGGTATTCCTATACCTTCATCTTTAACTCTTAGTTGTATTTTTTCTTTAAAATCTTTTATTGTTACTTGTATAGATTTTCCTTTTTTATTAAATTTAAATGCATTGGATAATAAATTTAAGACTATTCGCTCCATTTTATCTAAATCAAATCCCATAATTTTTTCTTCTACATCCGTATCAAAGATTATATCCATGTCATTTTGGTTTGCAAAATCACTTACAGAATCACAAATACTTTCAATAAAATTAACTATGTCATAATTTTGAGGATTAAACTCTACGTCTTCATAAGTTAATTTAGTTGAATCAATTAAGTTATCTACTAATTTCAATAACCTATATCCATTTTGTTTTATTATATTTAAATACTTATCATCTTTTTCTTTTGTTTTATTATTGATTATATCATATCGGTAGTTTAGCATCTGGATTGAACTAAATATTAAATTTAGTGGTGTTCTTAGTTCGTGTGCTGTGTTGGCTAATGATTCTGAACGTGCTCTTTCTAGTGCTGCCTCATACTCTTTTCTCTCTGTTATATTTCTAGCTATCCCTATAATCCCTGATACATCTTTATCTTTTACTATTATAGGTGTTTTTATAATTTCTAAATAAATTTGTTCTCCACTTTTTAATACAACGTTTTCATAGTACATTTTAGTAGTTTTAGTATTTATAACTTCTAAGTCATTCTCTCTATATCTTTCATAATTATTACCAATTCCAGGCACTAATTCATCTGCATAACTTTTATTGCAACTAATTATATTGCTATCTATGTCTTTATAAAAAATATAATCCGGTACCGTATCTGCTAGTAATTGTATGGTTTTTAAATGCTTTCTTTCTTTATTCTCTACAAGCCATAATACATATTTATCTTCTCTCACCAAAGATATTTCTACTTTATACCACCCATCTAAATACGGAACATATGAATCTTCATCTAATTTGTCTTCTTTTAGATTTCTATCTAAAATACAAGGTATAACGTCCTTTATACTTTCTTCTTTTAGATCTTCTTCTTTCAAATCCACTAGTTCACAAAACTTATCATTAAAGTCTTTTATTATAAAGTCGGTAAAAATTTCTTCTTCATTTTTTATAGCTTGTCCATATACACATGCCAATGGACATACTTTTAATATTTCATTACAAAGTTCAAAGTTTAGCATTCCCCCACCCCTAACAAAATTACTCTATATAATTATAACAAACTTATTTCCATATTTCATTATTAAATTGTTAATATTGTTTATATTTTGTTAATAACTCTGTGGATTATTTTTAAAATGCAATTTTTTTATGTTTAATTTTAATATTTATTTTATTTTTTATAAATAAAAACATTTTCCCGTAATATTTTTCACTATAATTGTAATAAATTAACTACTAATCCTTTATTTTTTTCTCAATTTGAATTAAAA
>NZ_JAKEDR010000153.1 GCF_023653455.1 Paraclostridium ghonii | reverse complement strand
TCAGGGCATTTAACCGTAGGTTTCAATTTTCTCGACTCCTTTCTATAGGGGGAATGTGTTTTGTGGTGAAACCATTGTAAACCCTATCGGGGTCGAGATTCAAATATAAATAAGTTAACAGAATGAGTATTATTATAAAGATGGTAAAATGCAGACTGGAAGAGTAGAGATAGATTATAAGTCATATTTTTTTAACCAGGATGGAATAATGCAGACTGGATGGATTGATTTAGAAAATCAAAAAGTATACGCTGATGAAAATGGAGTATTCCAAGGTGGATGGAAAGAAATAGATGGTAAAAAATATTTTCTTGGAGATGCTGGTTTTATGGTAACAGGATGGATAATTTTAAATGGAAATGAATATTATTTTAATAAAGAAGGAATAATGCAAACAGGTTGGGTAGAAAGAGACGGAGATTGGTTCTTTTACAGAGATGATGGTACATTAGTTGCAGAGTAGATTATTAAAACAACTAACTGTAGTTGTAAAATTTAATAGTTATCGTATCTATTAAACGAGAAAGGAAGTACTTAAACCGATGAGTACTTCCTTTTATTTTAAAATTTACTAATTCTTACAATTTTCGATAAAGATGTTAATGTATACTGATATTAATGTTAATAAAGGAGGAATTTTATGAAGTTTAAACAAAAATTTTTATCAGTTGCATTAGCAATTGGATTAATTACGGGGAATACATGTGTATCTTTAGCTTATACACAACAATTAGAAGTGCATCATATAAACGTAGGGCAAGGAGAGTCTATTTACATAGAGTTTCCAGATGGAACAGATGCTTTAATTGATGCAGGTAAAAGTAACTCTGGAGATACTGTAGTAAACTATTTAAAATCACAAGAAAGTGATATAGATTTAGAATATCTTATAGCAACACATCCAGATGCAGATCATATAGGTGGAATGAAATCGGTATTTGAAGATTTAAATGTTAAGAATTTTATATACCCAAAAGACACTCAAAACAACTCAATCACTTGGCAAGCTGTATTGTCTTTAGCAAATAAAGAAGGATGTACAATAAATGATAGTACTCCAGGAAGTACATTTGATATAGGTGGAGCAACAATGAAATTTATACAATCTCCAAAAGATTTTACAGATAATAATGATGATAGTGTAGTTACTTATTTAGATTATAAAAATACGAAATTCTTGTTTGCAGGTGATATAGAATCTGAAGCTGAAAATGATATGGTTAACAGAGGGCTAGTTCCAGATGTGGATTTTATGTCCGTTCCTCACCATGGATCTAGAGGTTCAAGTACACAAGAATTTTTAAATAAAGCAAAACCAGAATATGCAGTTATTTCAGTAGGGAAAAATAGTTATGGTCATCCTACTCAAGATGCACTAAATAGATATGCTAATATAGGAACTAAATTATATAGAACTGATATAGATGGAAGTGTAGTTATAAAAACTGATGGAATATCTAATACAATAAATAAATCAAATGAAAGTTTGGAATTTAAAGATGTTATAAAACATTAAGTTTTAGTACTAAGATTATTAGGAATAGCAAAGGTCTTCAATTATGTAGAATTATTATTAGAATCTATATATTATTTTTATTATATAAAAATTTTCGCTCTTTTAATAGGGATAGGCAATTTTGTATGTAGAGCTACTTGGTATTAAGCATAGAAACTTAGAAATGAGGAGAAGTGTTGAAGCGCAAACAAAGTTTAATAAATGAGATAAAAGATAAGTTAGGAATATCAACATATGTAAAAACACTCATTGAGCAAGATATGAAAAATAGGAATCCTAGTTAAAATCAAAAGAGCTCCATGGCTGCCATCCATAGAGCTCAAAATCTAAAAAAATTATATTACATAATCTAAGATTATTTTATTGTAAATAAATGCAAATGGAATGTATGTTCAGTTAATTACTAAAAAAAGCTGCATCATATACACATATATTAGGTAATTTAGTTAACATAAGAAACTTATTATTACCTAAATTCAATGATTGTTTTTTTAATGATAATGATCTTAATCTACTAATAAGTATCTCTATGTCAATATCTAAATATTCGCATATATCTTCCGTAGATGTAGGACTAGAGTTAATTGCATCTATCAAGTCTTTTTCAGATATTAGATATTCGCATAACCATTTTTCAGATTTAAGTTCACATTTACTTATATTAAGTTTCTTTCTATAAGTTGAAGTATCGCTTAATGAATTGCCAGATGATGTATAAAAATGCCCCAATTCTTCTAAAAGGACTTTAAATAATTCTTTTTCTTTATTTTTTATAGAATTATCTATCAATATAGTAGGGGCTGATTTCTCTAACTCTATATATAAGCCTAAAAATCCTAATTGTTTTAAATCATTAAAATATACCTGAATCCCCAATTTTTCAATTAAATCAAATAATTTCTCTACTCTTGTCATTTTGAACTTACCCATTTTATTACTCCCCAAAAAAGAATATATGTTCGGTTGAATCTCAAACAAAAAAGCAGAAGATCTGCTCTTAAATTAACTAATATTTAAATAATTATTGATTTTAATATAAAAATTAGCTATTTTTTATATTTATTTCTTGTTTTGCTGCATTCTAATAAATTCTATATATTCATTTATTTTTTCGATAGCTTCATCGTCTAAGTCTTCTATAGGACCAATTCTATGTGCTGCTATTGTTTTTATACTTGGATCAAGTATTGGCTTTTCTTTATTGATATTTATTGTATCTATTCTCCCTAGTAAAAAGTCAGTACTAACATCGAAATAATCGGCTATCTTTTTTAACATTTCACTATTAGGTTCTCTTATGCCTTTCTCATATTGAGAAAGAGCAGCACTTGTAAGGTTTAATTTCTCAGCTAGTTCAATTTGCTTTAAACCTTCCGATTCTCTTAGTTGTTTCAATCTTTCTGCAAACGTCAAGGAAATACCTCCTTTTAACAAATTGTTTATAATTATTTTAACACTAACGAAATATTTTTGTATACATTTTAACGCTTCGTTAAAAATAATATTGACATTAACAAAATGTTAAAATATAATTAAAATATAAAGATTAACAAAATGTTAAAAAATGTAACTGGAAATGAGGTGATGAAAAAATGAACTCTTTAATAACAATAAGAGAACAGCATAATATTACACAAACAGAATTAGCTAGAAAGCTAGGTATAAGTCCTCAAAGATATAATTTATATGAAAAAGGAAAGAGAAATCTTCCAATATATATAGCTGTAAAGATTTCAAAAATATTTAAAATTTCATTAGATGAAATTTTTTTACCTATCAATTAAACAATCTGTTAAAAATAGTATAACCAAATGAAAAAAGAAATAGGAGGAGAAAATGATGGAAGGTTTGGAAATAAAACAAGTAACTGTAGAAGTTGTTGGAGTGCAAAATTTTTTAGGAAAAGAGATTCCGATTATAGAAGGTGGATTTGGAGAGGGTGAAAAAGTTGTATTAGCTAAAACAATAGCTGAAATACATGAAGTTGAGTTAAGAGACATAAATAAACTTATAAACAATCACTTAGATGAATTTGAAGAAGGTATAGATATTTTAGATTTAAAGTATAATGAAAATTTCGCTGTGATTGCTAAGAACAGCGGACTATATACTCAAAATGGTATAAATGCAAGTTCTAATATATACCTACTTTCTGAACAAGGTTACCATGCATTAGTTAGTTTAATGAGAACAGAAAAATCCAAAGAAATAAGAAGGAAACTTAGAAGAGAATATTTCGCTATGAAAAAAGTTATAAAAGAAGAATCTTCAAAACTAGATGAGTTGTCACCACAATTACAACTATTAATAGGTATGGAACTGGAACAAAAGAGATTAAAGGAGCAACTTGATGAAGTTAATCATCATGCATTAGAAGCTGAGGCAGAGATCAAAGAAATTAGACAAATTGTAAACTTAGATACAACTAACTGGAGAAATGAAACAAGAACTCTTATAGCTAAAATATCAAGAAAACAAGGAGATTTAAAGTATATAAGAGATTTTACAAATGAAAGCTATGAACTTTTAAATAAAAGATTTGGAGTTAGCTTAGAAACTAGATTGAAAAATAAGAAATCTAGAATGGCGCTTGAAGCTATTGGCAAGTCAAAGCTAGATAAACTTAACAACTTAGATGTTATATCAGAAGATAAAAAACTTATAGAAGGTTATGTAATTATAGTTAAAGACATGGCTATAAAGTATGGAATATAGGAGGGGGAGAAATGGCATATGAAAAGTATGGTAAAAGATTTTAAAGGTGGTGATGATTAGTGAATATGAATAAGAGTTTCTTTGAATTGACTATAGGAGATTGCATAGAGCTTTACACTAAGAAAAATTGGGTCCTAGTTTATGCAAATGGACAGTTTGCAGGAATGGGAATTGAGAGAAAGTAGGTTATAGATAATGGATAGATTAGTTAGGATAAAAGAAATATTACAAACTCAAATAGGCGTTACCCAAGATATGTTTAATCAAGCAATTAAAAAAGAGGTTCCAGCTAAAGAAGAAAACTATATGAGTTTCTATACAGAAGGTTTAAAAAACAAAATAGAAGCTTGGGAGCAAACATTAGAATTTGTAAATGCAGAGATAGAAAAAGCTGAAAGAGAGCTTGAGGAGTTAGAAATATTCAAACCTAATACTCATGAAACTTATTATGGGTAAAAGAAAAGAACCTCTGCAAAGGCTCAATCCAAATACTTTAAAAATTTAAAAACTGATTATATTCACTAATGATTAAATAGGAGGATAAGAAAATGAATAATATACAAAATACTCAATCAAGCGTATTAGCATTAGCACAATACAAAATAGAGGGTGAACAAGTTTTAACAGCCGATACAGTAGAAGAAGTACAAACTAAGTTGGATATGTAATTGTATAAATTAACAAAAGAAGTAGGTGATTCAACTTGGAATATACGATACATGGTTTTAGTCAAGAAAATGCAATTAAATTAGGGTTAGATGATAGAGACCTGCTTATTCTAAGATGGTTCGTAAGATTTAAGGATAACGGGAAGATGACCAGTAAAATTATAGATGGAGACAAATATTACTGGATTAAATATGAAGGCATAATAGAAGATTTGCCTATTACAAATATAAAAAGTAATGATTCAGTATATAGAAGGCTTAAAAAAATGTCTAAGGTTAAAGTTTTAAAACATAAAACTATTAAAGCTGGGGGAACTTACTCATATTATTGCTTGGGTGAAAATTATTCTTCATTAGTAGATACAGATAAAAAGCTATCGGATATAAATCCTAACCCCTCGGATATAAAGTCGGACGGTACGGATTTAAATCCCGACCAAAAAACCCTAATACCATACCATAATACCAATACCATAAATAATATGTATTTAGGTAAAGAAGAATTGGTAAAAGAATTCTCAAAACTATATCAATCTAATATAGGTGTAATTAATGGTTTAGTAGCAGAACAACTTATAGGGTGGTCACAACTTATAGAAGTTGGATTATTTAAAAGAGCCATAGAGATATGTACTGAGAGAGGAAACCTAAACTTAGGATATTTAAAAGGCATAATAAAAAAGTGGTTAAATTCGCACATAACCACTTTAGAGGTAACTAACTGTTACAAAAAAACTATAAAAACTTATAAAAAACTATAAATTTTTATATAAAAGAAATAGTTGACAGCCTCCCACATTCGTAAAGAGTGTGGAGCGATAGAATTAAATTCTATCCAAAATCCATTGAATTGCTGGAAACCCTTAAAGCTAACTAAACTACAACGTAAGGATGAAATAAGTCTAAGCGTTAAAGTTACGAAAGTAGAAAAAATTAGTTAGATGGCATAAGGTTAAATCCTAAGTGCTTTAATAATAGGCAATCAGCAGGGAAGTCCCGAATAGGGAAACCTTCAACGACTATCCCGATAGGGAGTACACTATAAGCTATTGATAGTGGAAGTGGTGGACACCTAATCTAATAAGTATTAGAAGGTGATGATATAGTCTACGCTTATGTGAAAGCATAAGAAGTTCATAAGAGAACTGGTTGAGTTTAGCGAACTCGATTGAATACGCATAAAATCTAAAAATTAAGTATAAATACATTATAAAACTTTATAATAATTTCCTAATATTTCATTTAAATATTAGCTCACACCTAGTATATACTAATACTAGAAAGTGAGGTGATAAAATGATAAAGAGTATAAAAATAAGATTAATTCCAACTTTAGAACAAGAAATATTAATGTTTAAATCTGTAGGTGTTTCTAGATTTACTTATAATTGGGGTTTAAATAGATATAGTGAACTTTTAAGTTTAAATGAAAAACCTTCAAAAGAAAGTATAAAAAAAGAATTTAACAACACTATAAAAAACCAAGAAGAATATAAGTGGTTGTATGAAGTAAGTTCTCAAACAATTTCTCAAGTTTTTTCAGATTTAAACAATGCTTTTAGTAACTTTTATAAAAAAAGAGCAAAGTATCCGAAATTTAAAAGTAAAAGAAAAAGTAGACAATCTTTTTATGTAAGATACGATGCAATTAAATTTGAAGATGGAAAAGTTAATCTTGAAAAAATAGGTAAAGTTAAATACAAGACTAATTACAATATACCAATTTTAAGTAAATACGTTAATCCTAGATGTAGTTTTGATGGGAAGTACTGGTATTTGAGTTTTGGATTTAAACACGATGAAAACCAAGTCGAGTTAAATGATATTTCTGTAGGAATAGATTTAGGAATAAAAGATTTAGCTACAGTAAGTCATATTAATAATCCTATTAAAAATATAAATAAAAGTTTTAAAGTTAGGAAATTAAAAAAGAAATTAAAACGATTACAACGCCAAGTAAGTAGAAAGTATGAAGAAAATAAATGTGGTAATAAATTTGTTAAAACTAACAATATTATAAAACTTGAAAAACAAATTAAATTAATCCATAGAAAACTATCTAATATAAGAAAAAACCATATACATCAAGCTACTAATAAAATAATTAAATTATATCCATATAAAGTAGTTATGGAAGATTTAAACGTAAGTGGCATGATGAAAAACAAACATTTATCAAAAGCAGTTTCTGAGCAATGCTTTTATGAATTTATAAGGCAAATGAAATATAAATGTGAGTTTAATAAAATAGAATTTATTCAAGCTGATAGATTTTTTCCATCATCTAAAAAATGTAGTTGTTGTGGAGAAATAAAACAAGATCTTAAATTAAAAGATAGATTTTATAAGTGTGATAAATGTGGTTTTAAATTAGATAGAGATAAAAATGCTTCTATAAATCTTTCTAATTACGAAAAATTAGCATAAGGTCAAAGTAAAGATTGTGCTAATATGTAGGGCTCGTTGTACCCGAATTTAAGCCTTTGAAGACCCACACAAACTAAAGTAGATATTAAATATTGAAATAGGGTTCTATGAAGAAGGAAATAAAGTGAAATTTATAAAGCTTTATAATGTATTTGTATATTTTTATAGATTTTAGGCAACGGAGTTAGAAGCTCAAAGGCTTCAAAATAGTATTAAAAGTAAATGTAATAAAAGTATAACCAATTCTAATAAAAATAATTCAGAAATAACATTAAATCCCAAAGTTCACAATTTTAATGGAAGTGACAATTTTATGAAATATAGTCCAGAAGAATTAGAGAAAATGTTATTACAAAATAGTAAAAATAAATTTAAATAGGGAGGGCTAATCCCTCCTGAAAATAAGATTCATATCATAACCGATTTATTACTAATAGAGATACAATACTTAAGTCAAGAAGAATAGATAAATAAAGATTTGATAAGGTGCCTATTAAAGAAGGCGGCGTTTGAATAAGACTAAGAAGTTTCCTTTTTTAAGTCTTAAGGCTTAATTGTACCACTTTAAAATTTGTAATATAATAAAGAGAGTCGAGACGAATATATAATGAAATTAGTTTCTTATTGGAGGAGTTTATGCAAATTAACTATTTATTAGCAGGAGTATATGGGGAAGAAGCTGCTAGACATATTTTTGAAACTATGTGCAGTCTATTAATATTAAATAAGGAAAAACAATTAGATTTATGTTCTATTTTAAATAATGGAATCAATGATAAACAATTTGAAAATATGGAAGAAACAGAGGATTTTCAAACGTTTGAGTTGGATTTATTTAGAACAGTTTATCATGTTCAAACTAGAAAAGGCGATGGCGGATTAGATATTCTAGTTGAAAATGGAGATTTATGGACTGTATATCAATGTAAATTCTTTGTAGAAGGTAAATTGACTACAGCAAAAGAAAAAAGGGCAGGAGATTATAAACAAAGTAATAGAATTAAACAAATAGAGAAATCTTTTTACGAAGCTGTTAAAACAGGTGAAAGAAAAAATAAGATATTGGATAAATGGGTACTTTGCATACCAAAAGATTTAGATGATTTGGAAATCAAATGGTTAGATGACTTTAAAGAAAAGAATAAATATATATGTAAAAATATAGATTTTATAGGAAACCTAGATTTGAGTAATTGGTTAATTGAAAATAAAAATATATTTATTTTTTATATTCTTCTTCTTTGTGTTAAATATAGTGAAGTAAATCTCGAAAAAAAAAGT
>NZ_JAKEDR010000152.1 GCF_023653455.1 Paraclostridium ghonii | reverse complement strand
ATATCATATGATATATTGTAATTATATTTAGTATTTTGTGTAGCCAATATGTTAATAAAAAAATATAGAATATGATAAAAATATTTAACAAGATAGAAAAATTATACGATTTGTTATAATATAAATATATACTATTAAAAATATCCTTTAGAGCAGTGTAGCTTTAAAAGGATATTTTTATATCTAGAATTCTGAGAAAGGATAGTATATATTATGGATAGATATAAAGGATTTTATATAACTGAATGTGTTGGGAATAATATGTTTTCATATGACCATAGAAAAAATAAAAAAATATATGTACCTAAACTTATACAAGGTGACTTAGATGATGTTTATGTAGGTGATAAGGTAGTATTTAGTGAAATAGATTTTGAAGAAGAGATAAACGCTATTGGACTACAACATATGGTTAAGTTTAATTATAAAGGTAAAGATGTATATATTTTTGATAATCATAATCACGCTTTTTATTTTTGGATAAAAAGTTTAAACAATGACATGTTTAATAAAGGATGTAAGTTAGTTCATATAGACCAACACAAAGATATGAGAGAACCTGAAAACTATGATGTTGATATAAATAATATAGATGATGTATTTAGATATACTAATCATGTTTTAAATGTGGGTAACTTTATAAAACCTGCACTACATCATAATGTATTTTCTGAAGTTGTAATAATTGATAGCACGTATGGGTTTGAATTAGATATTGATGGAGAGGTAGTTTTAGATATAGATTTAGATATATTTTCTAAGGATATGGAATATATATCCTATGATTTAAGAGTGAAAAAAATAAAAGAATATATAGATAAAGCTAAGGTTATAACTATTGCAAGTAGTCCGTTTTTTATAGAACAAGACTACGCCATAAAAGTATTAAAAGAATTATTTAATTATGATATAATATAAGAGTTAGATATTTATAATTACGCATGATTTATTCATGAATAGGAGGAAAATAAAATGAGTTTATATACTACATGGAGATCACTAAGTGAAAACCACAATAGCCAAGAAGAAGAAATAAAGTTTTGGGAAGAGTACTTAAAGAAAGAAACAGAAATATACAGTGAAATATTAAACACTAAAAAAGATGTTATAGAAGGAAAAGTTAGTGATTTAGCAGCAGCTCACAATATATCTGTTGAATATATGATGGGATTCATAGATGGAGTAAGTGAAAGCTTAAAAGAAGATTTTGCAGAAGATAAGTTAGAAGCTATAGAAGCTGATACAGAAGTAAAATTAGAACTAGATTGGGAAAAGTTATACTACAACATGGTAGCAGTAGAGGCTCACTGGTTATATAACTTACAAGGATGGAACAATATATTATCAGAAGATAAGAGAAAAGAATTACAAAAAGCTTTCAAATCTACAAAAACAGTAGTTAAAGATGACAAGATAGGAAGAAATGAGCCTTGTCCATGTGGAAGTGGTAAAAAATTCAAAAAATGTTGTGGGAAATAAGGAGATAAGATGTTTTTACTAAAATTCATTGATGAAGATGATAATCTATCTACAAAAGAATTTACATCATTAAATTCTTTAAAGGATTACGTTAAGGAAAATGACATATGTAATACGTGGCATCAAGTGGAAGAAGTAAAAAAAGTAATTCCTAATTTAAAAGAAGAATAAAAAAGGAGCTGAAGCTCCTTTTTTTATTCTTAGTAAATTATATTTAATCCTGAACTTTGGATAAATATAATTTACAACTTATAAGCTTGAGCAACGGACGAAGTCGTTGGCGACATGAGCGAAGCGAATTTTTTTATTTTAATTCAGATAAGTCTTTAGCTATTTGAGCTGCAACTTTAGCGTTATTATAAACTAACTCTATGTTTGCATCTAAGCTCTTACCGGCTGTAATAGTTTTTACTTTATCTAGTAAGAAAGGTGTTACTTTTTTACCAGTTATATTTTTTTCTTTAGCTTCTTTTAAAGCTGATTCTATAGCATTTGTTATAGTGTCGTAATCCATTTCAAATTCTTTAGGTATTGGATTACCTATTACCATACCACCCTTTAAATTTAAATCCCATTTAGTTTTTAATGCAGAAGCTACTTCTAGGGAAGAATCAACTTTGTAATCAACTCCAAATCCACTTTTTCTAGTATAAAAAGCAGGGAATTCTTCAGTTTTAAAACCTACAACTGGAACACCGTTAGTTTCTAAATATTCTAAAGTAAGACCTATATCAAGTATAGATTTAGCCCCTGCACAAATTACAGCTACATTTGTATTTGCTAATTCTTGCAAATCAGCAGATATATCAAATGTTTCTTGGGCACCTCTGTGAACGCCACCTATACCACCAGTAGCGAATACTTTTATTCCAGCTAAGTTAGCTAATATCATTGTAGTAGCAACCGTTGTTGCTCCATTTAATTTTTTAGATATAATGAAAGGTAAATCTCTCCTACTAGCTTTAACTACATCTTTACTAGTTCCCAAAAACTCAATTTCTTCAGTTGAAAGACCTACTTTTAAAACTCCATCTATTATAGCTATAGTAGCAGGAATTGCGCCATTTTCTCTAATTATTTTACTAACTTCTTTAGCCATTTCTACATTTTTAGGATAAGGCATACCATGAGAAATTATAGTAGATTCTAATGCTACGACTGGAAGGCCTTCTGATAAAGCCTTTTTAACCTCTGGATGTACATTTAAGTATTGTTCTAACATTACTAGATCATCTCCTTTAAAATTTTTTTAACACTATCAACACACATACTTGGATTAATAGTATTTTTATGCATTAATGTAAGTATAGAAGCAGCTGTTGCGAATTCAGCTGTATCTTTTAAATTGAAATTGTGTAGATAACTATATACTAGTGCAGATATAAATGCATCTCCAGCACCTGTAGCGCTAATAGTATCTACTTTAACTCCTGGAAGTAATAAATGATTTTTTTGATTAGCACAGAATACACCATCTTTACCCAATGTTATAAAAATATTTTTAACACCTTTATCAAGGAAATACTGAGTACATTCATATAAATCCTTTTCTTTATTTATCTTTATTCCTGATAGTATTTCAGCTTCCAATTTATTAGGTTTTATAGTATTAAATCTTCCTATTATATCTTTGATTTTCATGCTTTTTTGAGTAGATACGGTATCTATAAAAATAGGTATATTTGTATAGGTTCTACTTATATAATCAATAACCTCAAACGATAAGTTTGTATCTAATACAATTGCTAGAGAATCTTTTATAGATGAATGTTTTGATATTAGATAATCAACATTAATCTTTTTTATAATATCCATATGAGATATAGCTAATTGCATATCTTGCTCGTTATTTAAAATTGATAAATACATAGATGTTGGGTATGAATCTGATATATAACAATCAGAAGCATCTATATTTAGCTTTTTGCATTCTGTTAATATACGGGTTCCATACACATCATTACCTATAGCGGATATAAGTTTTGTATTTACTCCTAATTTAGAAATGTTTTCACAGATGTTTCGACCTACTCCTCCTAGAGAAATATCAATTTTGCCAGGATTAGAATCAAACATTGTAAGAGTGTTATTAGGAGAACCTTGTATATCGACGTTAGCACCCCCTATAACGGTAACGAAGTTACTTGTGCTTATGATATATCCTTTTCCTTTGATGTAGCCTTTTTTCATTAAATTTGTTATGTGAACAGCAACAGAAGAACGAGTTATATTTAGCATGTCAGCTAACGTTTGTTGTGAAACCATAGGATCATTTCTTAAAATATCTAAAATTTCTTTTTCTCTATCAGTCATTGATATCACCTACAAATAAATATTTGCTTATATAACTAAGCATTTGTTAAGAACATAATATCATTTAAATAAATAAATTTCAATAACAAATATTAGATATTGCAAATTATTTAAATATAACTTATGTAATATAAAACAAATTAAAGGGACATAGGAACAATATTTGTCGACTATCATATTATGAATTAAGACCACAAATTTTATAGGAGGACAACTACACTATGAAGATAGGAGACATCGTTGTAAGAAAGTCTTACGATAAAGATATTATATTCAGAATAATAGGATTTGAGATAGATGAAAATTATCAAAAGATAGCTATATTAAAGGGAGTCGCATTTAGAATAATTGCAGATTCAGGAATAGATGACTTAGAAAAAGTAAACTCTTATGATGCAAAAGATACATTAATAGATAAAGATGTTGAAAATATTTTGCATAAAAGTATAAAAAAAACTAGAGAAAGAAATAGAAGATTAAACAGAGCTATGCAAAAGTCCTCAAACAACAATAAACCGTCTCAAGCTCAAAATCAAGTTCAAAATTCTTATGGAATGCCTGGTAAAGTACTTCATATAGATGGAGATCCTGAATATTTAAAAATTTGTTTAGACGTTTACACTAAATTGGGAATTCCGGCAGTAGGAAAAGCAATACCTGAAGGGCTTCAATATAAAGAAGTTAGAAGCCTATTAGAGCAACACAATCCATCTATATTAGTAATAACAGGTCATGATGCTATAGTTAATAGTAAGGGAAACCTTAAAGATATAAAAAATTATAGAAATACTGCAAACTTTATAAAAACAGTAAAAGAAGCTAGAAAATATGATCCGTCATTAGATAGTTTAGTTATATTTGCAGGAGCATGCCAATCTAATTATGAGGAAATAATAAAATCCGGAGCTAATTTTGCAAGTTCTCCAAGCCGTGTTATGATACATGCACTAGATCCATTACTAGTAGTAGAAAAAATAGCCTGCTCTAGAATAGATAAAGTTGTTCCATTAGAAGAAATATTAAACCATACAGTTACAGGGATTAAAGGTGTAGGAGGGATAGAAACTAGAGGTAAATTTAGACTTACAATGCCTTTGTCGATATACAATAGTTATTGATTTAATATATAATAAAATATGTAATAAAAAAACATATAAATTATAATGCAAAATTTAATAAAAAAACAGTATTGACTTTTCATTGAAAAATATATAAAATATTTAGTTTGGGTTTGACATAAATTTTGAATTGTGGTATTATTACTATAATGAACATATAATGTTAAAGAAGGTGATGTAATGGCCACTGTTCAAACTTTGAATAAAATAAGACAGACTTTAGAGAAGCACCTAGGCAGAAAGATTTTATTAAAAGCTAATAAAGGAAGAAAGCAAATAGTTACCAAAAAGGGTGTATTAGAAAAAGTATATCCAAGTATATTTGTTGTTAAGCTAGATGACGAGGATAATAATGGATATTCTAGGGTATCATATAGCTACTCAGACCTATTAACTGATAACGTTAAATTGAAAGTAATTAAAGAAACAAATAAATTAAATGTAAGCTAAAAAATTATACCTATTAAAAATAGGTGTAATTTTTTTTTTACTTCCTAAATATAAATATAGTGTGATATTTATATTTAATTTAGGAGGGTAACATATGAATATAATAAAAGATATTTTACAAGTTGACAACAGAATAGATTTTGGAAGGTTCCAAACTTTTATAGAAACAGAAGCTGTTGTATCAGATAAAAAAGATGACGTGTATGAGATAATAAAAACAGAGGGTTACATAGCTTTGAAGAAACAAGAAATATTGGATGGAAAAATAATATTTAGAGGAAACTTTAATTATAACGTGATTTATTTAACTGAAGATAAAAATACTGTATCAAATGTAGAAGGAAGAATAGAAATAAACGAGGTAGTAGAAAAAGATAACATAGTTGCAGATATGGAAAATATGCTTTTTTATGATGTAGAGCATATAGATTGTACAGTAATAAATGAAAGAAAGATAAGAGTAGGAGCACTTTTAAATATAAGAGGCAGTTTATTCGAAAAAAACACAATAGACATAGTAAAAGATGTTTCTCAAATTGAGAATGTTCAAAAACATAGAAAAGAAGTTCAATTTGAAGATATAGTTGGAATAGAAAAATCAGAAAGTGTAGTTAGAGATACTATAAATATAAGTACAGAAGATATAGAAAATATAGTTTCTATAGGGCCTAGAATGAAATTAAAAGAAACTAGGGTATCTGACAATAAAGTAATAGTTGGTGGAGTCTTAGAATTGAATCCAGTAGCTTATACTTATGAAGGAGAACTTGTAGAGTTAGATAGAGTTGGTTTAGACTTTACTCAATTTATAGAAGTTCCAGGATCATGTGAAGGAATGAAAGAAGAGGCTATAGTAGAAATAGTTGACTTAAACTATATATTCAAGAGAAATGAAGAAAACAATACAGGAGCTTTAGAAGTAGATTGTACAGCTAGAGCAAAAGTTAAAGTATCAGAAGACGTTACAAGAGAAGTATTACAAGATGCATATTCACCTGATAGAACTCTTAAATTTGAAAGCAGGAATGTGGAACTTAACAAAGTTATAAGTAGTGGAAGTGAATTTTTTAATGTAAGAGATACTATAAAAAACAATAGCGATGATATACAAATAAAAGATATTGTAAGCGTAGACTCAAATATAATTGTTGAAAATACATTCTTTGAAGAGGGTAAAAGTATAGTAGAAGGTATAGTTCTTGTTGACGTTTTATATACTCCAGTAGAAGGATTAAGACCAGTATATAGATTAACAGAAGAAATACCATTTACTCATGATATTGAGATTGGTAATGTTAAAGATAGTGCAAATGCATTTAATCATGTAAATATAGATAGAGTAGAAGTTGATTTAAATAGAGATCAAATAGATGTAAGTGTAAAAGTAAGAAGATACTGTGAAGTTTTAGATAAAAAGAAAGATAGTTTCATTGTTAAGGGTGAGGATCAAGGTCCAATAGATTTATCTCAAAGACCTAGTATAACTATATATGTTGCTAAAGATGGGGATAAATTATGGAATATAGCTAAAAAATACAATACAACAATAGATGACATAGCTGAGATAAATGAAATAAAATCAGATGATCAATTAGCTATAGGGCAATGTTTAATTATAGAGAAAAAAACTCCAGTAGAAGTATAAAATTATATATAAAATAGTATAATAGGGAATTATAATTCCCTATTATTTTATTTTTTGTAGTATAATGTATACTATAAATATTTATGGCCGTTTTAGTACAATAAGGAGGAAGGCATGAACTCTATAGATTTAAAGAGCAGAGCTAAAATTAATTTATCGATAGATGTACTTGGGAAAAGAGAAGATGGATATCATATTGTAGAGATGATAATGCAGACAATCGATTTATATGATAAATTAAAAATAACTGAAATAGAAGAAAACACAATATTAATAAAAAGTAATAGTTTAGATATTCCTTTGAATGAAGATAATATTATGTACAAAGCTGCAAAATTATTAAAGAGTGGGTTTTCTATAGAAAAGGGAGTAGAAATTTCTATAGAAAAGAATATACCTGTAGCAGCAGGAATGGCAGGAGGCAGTTCCAATGGAGCTGCAGTTTTAGTAGGATTAAACAAACTATGGAATTTAGGGTTAAGTGAAGAAGGATTAAAAGAGATTGGGTTGAAATTAGGAGCTGATGTTCCTTTTTGTATAACTGGAGGAAGTGCATTAGCACAAGGAATAGGGGAAGAGTTAACTAATATAAAAGGTTTACCTGAAGATTTAAACATATTGGTATGCAAACCTGATATATTTGTATCAACAAAGGAAGTTTACCAATCTTTAAATATGGACAAAATTAAAAGAAGACCTCAAAATGAAAACCTTATAGGAGCTTTAGAAAAAGAAGATATTAAATTTATTTCTCAAAATATGACCAATGTGTTAGAAGAAGTAACGTCTTTGAAATATACAGAAATAAGGCAAATAGAAGATATAATGATTAAAAATAAATCATTAGGATCTATGATGAGTGGAAGTGGCCCAACAGTTTTTGGGTTATTTGACAATAAAGATTGTGCAATAAAAGCTAAAGAAGAGTTGCTGGCAAAGTACAATCAAGTTTATCTAGTTAAAAGCAGCAATAAAGGAGTTGAAATTTATGGATAGCTTAACAAAATTAAATTTAGATAATTATAAGCCACTAAGAGATGTAGTTTTTGAAAACTTAAGAGAAGCTATTTTAGAGGGGAAATTAAAACCAGGGCAAAGACTTATGGAGGTTCAATTAGCTGAACAACTAGGAGTAAGTAGAACGCCTATAAGAGAAGCGATTAGAAAGCTGGAGTTAGAAGGATTGGTTGTTATGCTACCGAGAAAAGGTGCATACGTAGCTAATATGTCATTAAAAGATATAATAGATGTATTAGAAATAAGATCGAGTTTAGAAGGTTTAGCGGCATATTTAGCAGCAGAAAGAATACATGAAGAGGATTCTAAGAAATTACAAGAGATAGCAGAAGACTTTAAAAATAGTATAGAAAGAAAAGATGAAATAGATATATTATTAAAAAAAGATGTTGAGTTTCATGAATGTATATTCAATGCTACTAAAAATAAGAAGTTAAGCCAAATAATAAACTCGCTTTGGGAGCAAGTTCATAGATTTAGAGCGACATATATATCTGACTTTGACACATCATATAATCTAGTAGAAGAACACGATAAAATTTTAAAAGCTATAATATCTGGGAATAATGAAGATGCTAAAAAATATGCTATAGAGCATATAGAAAAAGCTGAGCAATTTATAATAGAGAGAGCTATGAATAATAAAAACATATAAAAAATAGACTGTTAAAAATTAACAGTCTATTTTTTATGTTTTTTTAAACTAGAAGAATAAAAAATATATATTAGGAGATAATCAAAAT
>NZ_JAKEDR010000151.1 GCF_023653455.1 Paraclostridium ghonii | reverse complement strand
ATCACATATAATGTCAAAAAAATGTATTTAGAAATATAGATCAAGATCAAGTATTTAACATATAAGGAATATTTAAACATTTAAAAATTTTAATGTTCAATGTATACATTGCGGATTTATACTATTGCAATCGAAAGTTTAGAGTAGTAATATATAATGTGTTAAATACATACATAAATAAAATTTAGAGAGGTGGAGTACGTTTGGAAAAAAAAGTTTTAACTGTATGTCCATATTGTGGGGCAGGGTGTCAGCTTTATTTAGTTGTTAAAGACAATGAAATAGTAAGAGCAGAACCTGCAAATGGAAGAACTAATGAAGGTAACTTATGCCTAAAAGGATATTATGGATGGGATTTTCTAAATGACCCCAAAATTCTAACATCAAGATTAAAAAAGCCTATGATAAGAAAAAATGGGAAGTTAGAAGAAGTTGAATGGAAAGAAGCTATAGATTATACAGCATCTAGATTAAATGAAATAAGAGAAAAATATGGACCAGATGCAATAATGGGAACTGGTTCTGCAAGAGGACCTGGAAATGAAGCAAACTATGTAATGCAAAAATTTATGAGAGCAGCAATAGGAACTAATAATATAGACCATTGCGCCCGTGTTTGACATGCACCATCAGTAGCCGGTCTGGCTTACTCATTAGGAAATGGCGCTATGTCTAACTCTATACCAGAGATAGAGAACTCAGATTTACTATTTATATTTGGATATAATGGAGCAGATTCACACCCTATAGTTGCTAGAAGAATTATTAGAGCAAAAGAAAAGGGTGCTAAGTTAATTGTTACAGATCCAAGGGTAACAGAATCTGTAAGAATTTCAGATATGTGGTTACCTATAAAAGGTGGAACTAATATGATTTTAGTCAATGCATTTGCTAATGTATTGATAGAAGAAAATCTTTACAATAAAGAATATGTTGAAAAATACACTGAAGGATTCGAAGAATACAAAGAAATGGTTAAAAAGTATACTCCAGAGTATGCTGAAAAAATGACAAATGTACCAGCTGAAGACATAAGAAAAGCAATGAGAGAATATGCAAATGCTAAAAATGCTACAATCTTATATGGGATGGGTGTATGTCAATTTGGTCAAGCTGTTGATGTTGTGAAAGGGCTTGCATCATTAGCTCTTTTAACTGGAAACTTAGGAAGAGAAAATGTTGGTATAGGACCTGTTCGTGGACAAAATAATGTTCAGGGAACATGTGATATGGGAACTTTACCTAACTTATTCCCAGGGTATCAACCAGTAACTGATGACAAAGTAAGAAATAAATTTGAAAAAGCTTGGGGTGTTAAACTTTCACCTAATCCAGGTTATAAATTAACTGAAATACCTCACTTAACATTAAAAGATAATAAAGTAAAAGCTTATTATATATTTGGAGAGGATCCAGTACAAAGTGATCCATACGCAAGTGAAGTAAGAGAAACTTTAGATGCTATGGAGTTTGTAGTAGTTCAAGATATATTTATGAATAAAACTGCTTTACATGCAGATGTAATACTTCCTGCAACTTCATGGGGAGAACATGATGGAGTATATTCATCTGCAGATAGAGGATTCCAAAGAATGAGAAAAGCAGTAGAACCAAAAGGTGATGTAAAGCCAGATTGGCAAATCATGTGTGAGATTTCTACAGCTATGGGATACCCTATGAGTTATAATAACACTAAAGAAATATGGGATGAGATGAGATCATTAACTCCATTATTCTCAGGGGCATCATATGAAAAAATAGAAAAGCAAGGAAGCGTTTTATGGCCTTGTACAGATGAAAATCATACTGGAACACCTTATTTATATGAAGGAAATAAATTCGAAACTGAAAGTGGAAAAGGAAAACTATTCGCATGTGAATGGAGACCTCCTAAAGAAATTCCTGACAAAGAGTACCCTCTTGTATTATGTACAGTTAGAGAGGTAGGTCATTATTCAGTAAGAACAATGACAGGAAACTGTAGAGCACTTAGAGCTTTAGAGGATGAGCCAGGATATATACAATTAAGTATAGAAGATGCTTCAAATCTAGGAATTAAGGACAAAGAATTGGTTAGAGTAAGTTCAAGAAGAGGAAGTATACTAACTAGAGCTTTAGTAACAGATAGAGTTATACAAGGTGCTACATATATGACTTACAGCTGGTGGATTGGATCTTGCAATGAGCTGACTATAGATAACTTAGATCCAATATCTAAAACTCCAGAATATAAATACTGTGCAATAAAAGTAGAAAGTATAAAAGATCAAGATTCAGCAGAGCAATATATAAAAGATGAATACGAAAAAATAAGAAAGCAAATGTTAATTGAAAAATAGACAATATATCTAATTTTAAAGATCTATCTCATTGATTATAAAAATGATAGGTCTTTAATTGGATTATAAAATAAAAATATATTGTTAAGTTAAAAACAAGGGGGAATGGGTATGATAGATATTTCTACTGCGATTGATAAAATTATTGAAGAAGCTAAACTAGTAGGAACATGTGAAAAAGATTTAATGGAATCTATAGGATATACATTAGCTGAAAATATATATTCTAATGATAATTTGCCCCCATTTAATAAATCAGCTATGGATGGATATGCAATAAAAAGCAAGGATTCTTTACTTTGTAATGAAAATGAAAAGATTTGTTTAGATATTGTAGGGTTAATAAAAGCAGGAGATTACTTTGAAGGTAAAGTAGATGATAAGCAAGCTGTAAAAATAATGACAGGAGCTCCTGTTCCGGATGATACTGATGCAGTTATACAAATAGAAAATGTAGAATTAGATGGAAATAAGCTTATATTATCGGAAATAGTTAAAAAAAATACAAACATAATTAATATAGGTGAAGAGCTTAAAATCGGAGATTTAGCATTAGAAGTCGGGCAAAAAATTAGGGCTAGTGAAATAGGACTTTTAGCATCTCTAGGATATTCAAAGATAAAGGTTTATAAAAAACCAATTTTATCAGTATTAACTACTGGGGATGAATTAGTTGATATAACTAATTCTATAGAAAATGGTAAAATAAGAAATAGTAATGAATACTCATTAAAGGCTTTAGCAAAAGATTTAGAAGTAAAATCATTTGGAATAATTGAGGACAAAAAAGATGTTATAAAAGAAAAATTAAAAGAAGCTCTAGAAATTTCAAATATAATAATAACATCAGGGGGTTCTTCTGCAGGTGATTATGATTTTATAGAAGATGTATTAAGTGAATTAGGTGCTGATATTAAATTTAATAAAATAGCAATAAAACCTGGAAAGCCAGTTATATTTGCTACTATTGGTGAAAAATTAGTTTTTGGATTACCAGGAAATCCTCTTTCATTTATAACTACGTATGAAGAGTTTGTAAAACCTGCTGTATTAAAAATGAGTGGTGAAAATATAAAAGAAAATAAATTTCCTGTTATATTAAAGCATGATATAAAATGTAAAGTAGGAAGAACAAATTATGTTTATGTTGATATAAATAAAGAAGATGGTAAATTTTATGCATATGAAGCAGGTTCTCAATGTTCTAATCAACTTTTAGTGATTACAAAATCTAATGGAATAGTAATAGTTCCAAAGGATAAAGGATTTGTAAAAAAAGGAGAAATCTTAGATGGGAAATTTATATTCCAATAATAAACAGAAAATAATATCTGTAGTTTCTACAAAGTCTGGAATGGGGAAAACGACTTTGGTGGAATTATTGATAAAAGAATTTAAGAAAAAAGGATATCAAGTTGGAGCATTAAAGCATGATGCTCATAAGTTTGATATAGATAAAGAAGGTAAGGACAGTTATAGGTTTACAAAGGCAGGAGCTAAAGATGTAGTTATAGCTTCAAGTGAAAAAATAGGGGTAGTAAAAATCCTAGAAGAAGAAAAAAGCTTAAGTAAAGTATTAGAACTATTTGATGATGTAGATATTATCTTTACTGAAGGATTTAAACAAAATCCTTATCCTAAAATTGAAGTTCATAGAAAAGAAGTCGATAAAAATTTTCTTTTTAATAATTCAATAAATAAAGATACATTTATCGCTATAGCTACAAATGAACATATAGAGGGTATAACCAACTTAGATATAAACAATATAGATCAAATAGCTAATTTTATTGAATCTTATATAAAAACAGAGGAACTTAAGACTCAATTAATAGATTATGATTATGATAAAACTATAAAAATAGATGTTGTTAAAATAGATGATCAAAATGCTAAAGAAGAAAAAGAAACTATAATATCAGAATACCCATTAAGTTTAATTTTAAATGGAAAATATTTAAATACTTTCTTATGTACTCCAGAAAAACTAGAGGAATTGATTGTTGGTTTTCTAGCTACAAAAGGCTATATATCTAATAAAAATGATATAGAAAGTATAATTATAGATGAAAAATTAAAGGTAGCAGAGGTTATATCGAATAAATCCAATACTAATTTAAACTTAGAAAAAATATTTTTAAATGATTTAGATTTTATTGAGTGTAATCCAGTTAAAAATAGTTTCGAAATAGATATAAATACAATTTACAATTCAATGCACATGAACTTGACATCATCTCAATTATTTAAAGATACTGGAGGAGTTCATAGTGTAGCACTGTTTGATGGATCTGATCCTGTAGTGATATGTGAAGATGTTGCTAGACATAATGCTATGGATAAGGTAATTGGATATAGTGTATTAAATGATGTGAATTTTGAAGATAAATTTATAGTAGTTAGCGGAAGAATTTCTCTTGAAATGATGCAAAAGGCATGTAAGATGCAAATTCCTATAGTAGTTTCAAAGTCAGCTCCTACAAATCTTTCAGTAGAGCTTGCAAGAAAGTTAAATATAACTTTAGTTGGATTTGTAAGAGGAAGAAGAATGAATATATATGCTAATGGATATAGAGTTAAGTATTAAAAAGTAAACTTAAAAGGTGGGAAAATATGAAAAGTACACTAAATTCGTTTGTAATAGCAGACGCAAACAAATGCGTAGGATGTAGAGCTTGTGAGGTTGCATGTTTTGTGGAGCATAATAAGAATAATAATGTTGGGTATACAGTTGGAACTGTAGAAATACCTGTTATACCAAGGTTATATTTGGTTAAACAAGGAAGTTTTTGTATGCCTATACAATGTAAACATTGTGAAGATGCACCTTGTTTAAATACATGTCCAAACAAGGCAATAAAAAAAGAAAATAATGCAATAGTTGTAAAAGAAGAATCATGTGTTGGATGTAAAACATGTATATTAGCATGTCCTTTCGGTGCTATAGATCTATTGCCTCAATATAAAGATGGAAAAAAAGTAGAACAAATAGAGTTAGAAGATGAAAAAGTAATAGCATATAAATGTGATTTATGTAAAGGTAGCGATAAACTAGCATGTATAAATGTATGTCCAGAAAATGCATTAAAACTAGTATCTCCTATAGAAGATAAAAAATTAAAAAATAAAAAAGCAGCTCTTGCATTGCTTGAAATTTCAAATAATAAATAGGAGGATAAGTTATGATCGTAAATATAGATAAAGATTTGTGTACAGGTTGTAAAAAATGTAGTGATGTTTGTCCAGTAGATGCAATACAAGGAGAAAAAGGAAAGGCTCAATTTATAGATGAAGATAGATGTGTAATTTGTGGTCAATGTGTACAGCAATGTAAATCTTTTGCTCCTATATACGAATTAGGACAAGATACAATAGAAGCAAAGAAAGAAGAAAGGGGTATGCTAGAAAGCTTACAAGAACCTTTATTTGCAGCTTATAATACATGTGATGTAGAAAAAGTTAAAGAAGCTTTAGCTAACCCAAATTTATTTACAGTGGTTCAATGTGCACCAGCAGTAAGAGTTGCATTAGGAGAAGAATTTGGTTGTGACTTAGGAGAACTAACATATGGAAAGATGGTTGCAGCATTAAAACAACTAAAATTTGATAGAGTATATGATACAAACTTTGCAGCTGATTTAACTATAATGGAAGAAGGTAGTGAACTTATAAAAAGAATAGGGGAAAATAAAAATATTCCTATGTTTACTTCTTGCTGTCCTGCATGGGTAAAGTTTATGGAGGATAATTATCCTGAACTTACAAACCATTTATCAAGTTGTAAATCTCCTCAACAAATGGGTGGAGTAGTATTTAAAACTTATGGTGCTCAAATGAATAATGTAGATCCTAAAGATGTATTTAGTGTAGCTGTAATGCCATGTACTTGTAAAAAGTTTGAATGTGATAGAGATGAAATGAAGTCAAGTGGATACAAGGATGTAGATGTTGTAATCACAACTAGAGAACTAGCATATTTAGTAAAAGATATGGGAATTGACTTTAACAGTTTAAAAAATGAAGACTTTGATTCTCCTTTAGGAGACTATACTGGAGCAGGAACTATATTTGGTGTTACAGGTGGAGTTATGGAAGCTGCTATAAGAACAGGATATGAGCTTATAACTAATCAAGCAATTCCTAACGTAGAGGTAACTCAAGTTAGAGGGGAAGAGGGACTAAGAAAGTCTGTTATAAAAGTAGGAGACTTAAGTCTGAAAGTTGCAGCGGTAAGTGGTTTAAAAAATGTAATTTCTATATTAGAAGATGTTAAAAAAGGTGACTGTGACCTACATTTTATAGAAGTTATGACCTGTCCACAAGGTTGTATTAGTGGTGGAGGTCAACCCAAACTTTTACTAGATGAATATAGAGAATTAGCTTATGCAAATAGAAGAAAATCAACTTACAATCACGATAGAGATATAGAGATAAGAAAATCTCATGAAAGTCCTGCTATAAAGAAAATATATGATGAATTTTTAAAAGAACCATTAGGAGAAAAATCCCATCATTTATTACATACAAATTATTGTACTAGAAAGGAAGTGGCTAAATAATGAATTGTTTTGTTATATCAGACCCAAATAAATGTATAGGATGTAGAACATGTTCTATTGCATGCGTAGTAGCTCACTCTGAAGAAAATATATTTTTACAAGATCCAAATCATATAAACTTTAATCCAAGACTTACTGTTGTAAAAACTGCAGAAGTAAGTGCACCTATTCAATGTAGACAATGTGAAGATGCACCTTGTGCAAATGTATGTCCTAACGAAGCTATAAAAAGAGAAAATGGGGCAATAGTAGTTAAAGAAGAGAAATGTGTTGGATGTAAAACATGTATTATAGCATGTCCTATAGGAGCTATAGAAATAGTAAGCAAAGAAATTAAATTAGATGATATAGATTCAGATAAATTATATTTCAAAGAGCAAATGATAGCAAATAAATGTGATTTATGTGTAGCGAAGGCAGACGGTCCTGCATGTGTAAGTGTATGTCCTACTAAAGCATTTAAAATAGTAAAAGAAGAGGATGTAAAAGTAATCATAAATGATAAAAGAAAACAAGCAGCAGCATGCATTTCCAACTTATAATAAGGAGTATAACTAATGAAAAAAACAAATAAGATTTTACTTATTGTAAGTACTATATTAGTATTATGCTTAAGTTTAAGTGGATGTAGTAAAGATTCTAAAGAAAAACAAAATATAACTATATCAGCAGCGGCAAGTTTAAAAGAACCTCTAGAAGAAATAAAAGGTGTATATGAAAAAGAAGATGATGTGAATATTACACTTAATTTAGGGGCATCTGGAACTCTTCAAAAGCAAATAGAACAAGGTGCAGATTGTGATATATATATATCTGCTTCACCTAAACAGATTAATGAATTAGAAAAGAAAAACCTTATAAAAAAAGATTCTAAAATAGATTTATTACAAAATAAGCTTGTGATAATATCAAATAAAGAATCAAATAAAAATTTAGATCCAAATGACAGCGAATTGAAATTTTCTATAGGAACACCTAAAGTAGTTCCAGCTGGAGACTATGCTAAAGAATCATTAGAGAATATGGGAATGTACGATAAATTAAAAGATAAAATAATATATGCAAAAGATGTAAAGCAAGTATTATCTTATGTTGAAACAAACAATGTAGACTTTGGAATGGTATATAAGTCAGATGCATTAAGTTCTGATAAGTGCAAAATCTATGAAGTAGTAGATGACAATATGCATAAACCGATAATATACCCAGCAGCTATTGTAGCAAGTACAAAGAATGAATCTCAATCAGATAAGTTTATTAAATACTTAAATAGTCCAAAGTCTAAAGAAATATTTAAAAAATATGGATTTGAATGTGTAAATAATTAACATGAAAGATGCCATAATCTTATCCATAAAAATTTCTGTAGTAGCTACAATGATAACTTTAGTAGTAGGTATTTTTTTGGCTAGAATATTTACAAAATATAATTTTAAATTTAAAACAATTATAGAATCTTTTATAATTATTCCTATGGTATTGCCGCCATCTGTTGTTGGTTATGGACTTTTAGTAGTTCTTGGGAAAAATGGGGCAGTAGGCGCGTTTGTATACAATCTATTTGAGAAATCATTAATTTTTACTCCACAAGCTGCATGTATAGCGTGTATAGTAGTTGCGCTTCCTATGATGTATCAAAGTTGTAAAACTGCTTTTTTAGAAATAGATACCACATATGAAGATGTAGCTAAAGATCTTGGAGCTACTGACAGTAAGGTTTTTTGGAAAATAATAATACCATTATCTAAAAAAGGTATTATAGGCGGAACTATATTATCATTTGCTAGGGCTTTTGGAGAATTTGGAGCAACTTTAATGGTAGCAGGCAATATACCAGGTAAGACTCAAACAGTACCTTTAGCCATATATTTTTTCGTAGAAAGTGGAGATATAAGGGAAGCAAATGTATTAATAATAATAACTATAATAATAAGCTTTACTACTATATTTATATTAAATAAATTAAAATAGAATATAATATTAGTTTTAATTAAAAAATAAAAGCACAAAACTTAAATATAACATTAGATTTTAAATTATTTAAGCT
>NZ_JAKEDR010000150.1 GCF_023653455.1 Paraclostridium ghonii | reverse complement strand
ATGTAAAATAAACTTTGAGGAGGGAGAAATATGTATAAAGACAGTTTCAACGAAGGAGTAAATAGAACTGGTACAAATGCTGTTAAATATAGTAAGTATAAAGAAAATTTCAATACAAACAAAGAAGATATAATTCCTATGTGGATTGCAGATATGGACTTTAAAACTTGTGATGAAATAACTAAGGCATTACAAAATAAATTAACAATAGGAAACTTAGGATACGATACAGTAGATGGATATTATGAATCGGTAATAAATTGGATGAAAAGAAGACATAATATGGATATAACTACTGAAGATGTAGTTTATACTCCAGGTGTTGTAACTGCTATAAACTTTTTACTTAAAATTTTAGTTAAAGAAAATGATAAAGTTTTAGTTCAATCTCCTGTATATCACTCATTTTTTAGAGTATTAAACGAAAATAAATGTGATATAGTACAAAGTAAATTATTTATAAAAAATAATAGATATGAAATAGATTTTGATGAGTTTGAAAGTAAAATAGCTACAGGAGTTAAAGTTTTTATACTATGTAACCCTCACAATCCAGTAGGAAGGGTATGGACTAAAGAAGAATTAGAGCAAATAGTAGAAATATGCGAAAGTTATAAGGTGTTTATAATAAGTGATGAAATACACTCAGATTTAGTGTTTAAGGGATTTAAACACAGTTCACTAACAACAGTGACTCCTTATTATAGAGATAATATAGTAACATTAACAGCTCCTAGTAAAACTTTTAACTTGGCTGGTCTATATACTTCAAATGCGATTATAACTAATGAAAAATTAAGAAATAAATATAAAGAACTATTTAGCACAACTCCAAATGTTTTAGGAGCGGAGGCTTTAATTGCAGCATATAACAAAGGTGAAATATGGCTTGAAGAACTACTTGATTATATAGAAAACAACTATGAATATGTAGTTGATTTCATAAATGAAAATATACCTAAAATTAAGGTTATAAAACAAGAAGGAACTTTTTTAACTTGGTTAGATTGTAGAGAATTAGGATTATCAGATGATGAGTTAGAAAAATTCTTTATATATAAAGCTAAATTAGTATTAAGTACTGGAGTGTCTTTTGGAAAAGGCGGAAATGGATTTATGAGAATGAATATAGGATGTCCATTATCTACAGTAAAAGAAGCTTTAAGTAGACTTAAAAATGCGGTAGATAATATATAAATATTGGAGGTAAATATGTTAGAGAAACTGCTAGAGATAAATAAAAATGACGTTATAACAGTTGTTGGAGCAGGTGGAAAAACCTCTTTAATAACGTATCTAAGCAAACAACTCTCTAGTGAATATAGTATTTTACTAACTACGACAACAAAAATATATATACCCAAATCAAGTGATTATAACAATATTATATTAACTGATAAGAGTAATACCTTTATCTTTGATAAGGGTATTACTCTTTGTGGTAAATGTATAAATGAAGAAAATAAAGTAGTTGGATTAGACTTTAAAGAACTAGATATATTGATAAATAAATTTGATGTAAGTTTAATTGAGGGAGATGGATCAAAGAGAAAAAAATTAAAAGGATGGAGATGTGATGAGCCTTTAGTTCATCCGAAAACAACTAAAAATATTGGAGTACTAGATATAACTTCATATGACATGTATATAAATAATAGAAACATACATCGATTAGATAAGTTCTCACAAATTTGTGGAAGATGTGGTAATAAAATTACTTTAGATAATCTTAAAAATATAGTATTAAACAAGGATGGATTATTTAAAAATTCAATTGGAGATAAAATTTTATTTATAAATAAAGTAGATAATGAAATAAAAGAAAATTTAGCTAAAGAGCTTATAAGTATGATAAAAAAAGAAGATGAAAATATAAAAATAATATATGGAAGTTTAATAAGAAATTATTATAAGGAAGGTTAACATGGTAAATGCGATAGTAATGGCTTCAGGTTTTTCCAAAAGAATGGGAGAAAATAAATTATTAATGAACTTTAATGGGAAATCTATAATAGAAAATACATTTCAAATTTTAAAAAGATGCGATTTTAAAGAAGTTATAGTTGTAAGTCAGTATGCAAAAGTTTTAGATATTGCAAAAGATTATAATTTTAAAACAGTATTAAATGATAAATCACACATAGGGCAAAGTGAATCAATAAAATTAGGAATAATAAATAGCAATGAATGTGATGGGTATATGTTTTTTGTAGGAGATCAACCATTGATAAGTGAAGATGATGTAAAAAATATTATTAAGTGTTTTAAAATGGATAAAAGTAATATAGTTATACCTAAGTATGAAAGCAAAATTGGCAATCCAGTGATATTTCCCAAATGTTTAAAGGGAAATCTATTAAGTTTAAAAAATGATGAAAAAGGTAAAAAAGTAATAGTTGGATATGATAAAATAAAATATGTAAATGTAAGTAAATACACAATATTAGATATAGATACTAAATCAGATTATGAAAATTTGAAAAAAATAAAAAACAACCAGGAGAAGGTATATGAAGAAAATAAAAACAATTGATGCTATAGGTCATGTGTTGTGTCATGACATAACACAAATAATACCTGGAGAGTTTAGGGGTAGGGCTTTTAAAAAAGGACATATAGTAAAGGAAGAAGATATAGAAAAACTTTTATCATTAGGGAAAGATAATTTATATGTATTTGAACAGATAGAAGGAATGGTACATGAAAATGATGGAGCTATATTCTTAAAAGATTTAACTGCTGGTGAAAATCTAGAATTTAGCGAAATAAAAGAAGGTAAAATAGATTTTATATCTACCGTTGATGGACTTTTAAAAATAGATGTTGAAAGATTATTTAAGCTAAACTGCATTGATGACATAATGATGTCAACCCTACACAACAATTATAAAGTTAATAAAGGTCTTAAAGTTGCAGGTACAAGAGTGATACCTTTAATGGTTGAACAAGAAAAGCTAGATGAAGCTAAAGCTGTTATAGGCGAAGAAAAAATAATAAAAGTAGTTCCATTTAAGAAAAAGAAAGTAGGTATAGTAACCACAGGAAATGAAGTATATCACAAACGAATAGTAGATAAATTTGGACCTATAATGAAAGAGAAAATGGATTCTTATGGATGTGAAGTATTAGGACAAACTATATGTCCAGATAATACAGATTTGATAAAAGATGCAATAGATAGTTTTTTAAATCAAGGAGCAGAAATTATACTTTGTACTGGAGGAATGAGTGTAGATCCTGATGACTTAACTCCAGCAGCTATAAAAATGTCTGGAGCTGATATAATAACATATGGATCCCCTATACTTCCTGGAGCTATGTTTTTACTAAGTTACAATAAAAATACTGCGATTCTTGGAATTCCAGGATGTGCAATGTACTCAAAAACTACTGTTTTGGATGTTGTATTACCAAGAATTTTAATAGATGAAAGATTGACTAAAGAAGATATAGCAAGATATGGTCACGGAGGACTTTGTATGAGCTGTGATACTTGTACTTACCCTGCTTGTAATTTTGCTAAATAGTTGACTAAGGCACAAATTTGTTATATTATTAGAAGAGTTGTAAAATTTTATAAATTTTAGTAATAGAAAGGAAATATACGAATGTTACAAGTTACTAATGTAGGACTTAGATTTGGTGATAAAGAGTTGTTCAAAGATGTTAACTTAAAATTCACTAAAGGAAATTGTTACGGGATAATAGGAGCTAATGGTGCAGGAAAATCAACTTTCCTTAAAATATTAGCTGGTGATATAGAAGCAAATACTGGAAGTGTATCTATAACTGAAAAAGAAAGAATGTCAGTTCTTAGACAGGACCACTTCAAATACGAAGAAAACACAGTTTTAGATGTTGTTATAATGGGACATGCTAGACTATACGAAATAATGAAAGAAAAAGATGAATTATACATGAAGCCAGATTTCTCTGAAGAAGATGGTATAAAAGCTGCTGAACTTGAAGGTGAATTTGCTGAACTTGATGGATGGGATGCAGAAACAACTGCAGAAAAATTATTAATGGGTCTAGGTATAGCTAAAGACGTACATTACAAGCAAATGAAGGAATTAACAGGTGGAGATAAAGTTAAGGTATTATTAGCTCAAGCTTTATTCGGTAAGCCAGAAATACTAATAATGGATGAGCCTACAAACCACTTAGACTTCCAATCGATAAACTGGTTAAACAACTTCATAATGGATTTAGAAGATTCTATAGTTATAGTTGTATCGCATGATAGACATTTCTTAAATCAAATATGTACAAATATAGTTGACGTTGACTTTGGTAAAATACAAATGTATGTTGGTAACTATGATTTTTGGTATGAATCAAGTCAGTTAGCATTACAATTAGCTAAAGATCAAAACAAAAAAGCTGAAGAAAAGATAGCTCAATTAAAAGAGTTCATTGCAAGATTCAGTTCAAACGCTTCTAAAGCTAAACAAGCAACTTCTAGAAAGAAACAATTAGATAAGTTAGAAGTAGAAGATATACAACCATCAAGAAGAAGATATCCTTATGTGGGATTCACTCCTGAAAGAGAAATAGGAAACGAAGTTTTAGAAGTAAATAACTTAACTAAGACTATAGATGGGGTTAAAGTATTAGACAATGTATCTTTCAGATTAGATAAAGAAGATAAAGTAGCGTTCTTAGGAGATGAGATAGCTATAACTACATTATTTAACATAATAATGGGAGAAGATACAGCTGATAGTGGAGAGTTCAAATGGGGAGTAACAACTTCTCAAAGTTATCTTCCTAAAAACCACAATAAATACTTTGATGGTGTAGAATACTCATTAGTTGACTGGTTAAGACAATACTCTGAAGAAAAGAGTGAAAGTTTTATAAGAGGATTCTTAGGTAGAATGTTATTCTCTGGAGAAGAAGCTTTAAAAGAAGCTCAAGTTTTATCTGGAGGAGAGAAAGTTAGATGTATGTTATCTAAGTTAATGTTATCAAACGCTAACGTTTTAGTATTAGATGACCCAACTAACCACTTAGACTTAGAATCTATAACTTCTGTAAATAAAGGTTTAGAAAAATTCTCAGGAGTGTTAGTATTTAACTCTCATGACCAAGAGATGATACAAACTCTTGCAAATAGAATAATAGAATTAACTCCAAATGGAATAATGGATAGAAAAACTACTCTTGATGAGTATTTAGATAATAAAGAAATACAAAAGCAATTAAAAGAAATGTACGGAGATGCAAAGAAATAATTGCTAATGATTATTTAAAAGCACTTAATGTGTATTAGATAGTATTAAAACTTAATCATATAGGTTTTGGAATACCTTTTATATTCGATAAGATGAAGAACGTCTATGTTCTACTTTTTCAAATATAGGAGGTATTTTTTTAGAATTAGTGTAAAATTATGGTATAATATTGGTTAAAAAATTATAGAAAAAGGTAATATTATTGATTTTGTGATATACTGGTCATATGGTAGAACTTTCAAAACTGTAAAATATTCAATCAGAGTTGTTTCTATTTACAAGCCAATTAGGGGGGCTACTGGGAACAGAAACTGAAGGTTAATTTAAGCGGAGAGTAGTTCGCAAATAAAAAAATATTTAAAGAAAAAAGGGGGATTTAACTTGGCTAAAATTGTAATTAAAAGTGAAGTTTTAGAAATGATGCTTTATATTTGGGATTCAGTACATCAAAAGGAAAAGATAGCCGATTCATTTTTTATAGGACTATCGGATCAAACGGATATGAAATATCTATATGATGAAGACTTTACAAAGGAATCTGTAAGAAAGGTACTTTCTGCAATTTCAAATAGAGAGCTTCTGAATAAACCAACAAAAAAAGAAAGTAGATACTGGAATAAACATATGTGGATGCTTGAAGATTTGGAATTTACAAATATGATGATAGCACCAGTAAAGCAGCTTAATTTAGACGATATGGAAGATAAATTAAGTAAGGAAGAATATGAGGTAATATTTATTCCGGGACATATGGATGAATATTATATTGATGAAAATAAATTAATAATCAATTTCTTTAATATAACAGTAGATTTATTTGGGGAAGGCCCAGTAACAATAGCAGGTAAACCATTTAAGGAATATATAGAAGAAAAGCTTCTTAGTATGTAACTAGGAGAGATAAACAGTTAAAATAAATTAATAAATAAATACAAAAGTAATTAAAAGAAATGTACGGAGATACAAAGAAGTAATTTAATTAGACTTTAAAATAAAACACTCAATTTATATTATATAGATTGAGTGTTTTTTATGTTTAAAAATTATTAAAACTATCCATTTACTATTTCTCCGCCGTTTATATGTATAGTTTGACCAGTTATAAAAGATGACTCATCACTTGCCAAAAATACATAAGCACCAGAGCACTCTACTGGTTGACCAGCTCTTTTCATCGGAGTATTACTACCAAATTTTGAAACCTTTTGTTCATCAAAACTTGAAGGTATTAATGGTGTCCATATAGGGCCTGGAGCTACTGCATTAACTCGTATTCCTTTTGTTGCTAATTGCATAGATAAAGACCTAGTGAATGATGTTAACGCCCCTTTAGTCATAGAGTAGTCTAATAATGTTTCATGACCATGATATGCAACAACCGATGTTGTATTTATTATACTATCACCACATTGTAAATGGGGTAGTACAGCTTTTGTTAGATAAAATGATCCATAGACATTAGTTTTAAAAGTTTTATCAAATTGCTCATCATTTATGTCAGTTAAGTTTTGTTGAGTGTATTGTACAGCTGAATTATTTATTAAAATATTTATTTTTTTGTATTCTTTTAAAGTAGATTCTACAGCTTCTTTACAAAACGTACTTTCTTTTATGTCACCTTTAATTAAAAAGCATTTTCTACCTTCATCTTCAACCTTTTTCTTTGTGAGCATAGCATCTTCGTCTTCATTATAATAAATTATACTTATATCGCATCCTGATTTTGCAAAAGCAATAGAAACAGCTCTTCCTATTCCGCTATCTCCACCACTAATAATAGCTACTTTGTCTTTTAATCTATCATTTTGTTTATTATATAACGGACTGTCATATATAGGACTTGGTGCCATCTCATTTTCAAGGCCTGGTTGACAATTTTGATGTTGCTTTGGAAATGAAGTTGGAAAAAACATAATCTTATTCTCCTTTTTAAAAATTTAGTATATGATTATGATTTCCATGTGGGTGTAAATTATTCTTACTATATATTGAGTTTGGATATCTTGACTTAGCTGTGTTCATACAAAATTAATAACACTACACATGATAATTTGTGTGATTTTTATAGGTATAGCTATATTATTTAATGGAATAGGATTGCAAATAAATTAATGAAAAAAGCACTCAAGATAGAGATGAGTACTTTTTTCATTAATTTATTAGATTGGATTTTTCTTTTTATTTTTGCTACTTATACCACCGTTTATGCGAATATAATCATTGTGAACAGATTTAACAACTCCAGTAAGAGCTAATAAACCAATTAAGTTGGGGATAACCATCAATCCATTAAACATGTCTGACATTGTCCATACTATTGATACTTCACCTAACGTACCTAGTAAAACACAAATAGCTACAAGAATACCATAGAACTTAACAGCTTTTGGGCCAAATAGATATTTTATATTGGCCTCTCCAAAGAAGTACCATCCTATTATAGTAGAAAATGCAAAGAAGAACATACAAATAGCTATGAATATATCTCCGAATTTACCAAATACTGATGAGAATCCAGCTTGAGTAAGTACAGTTCCCATAAGTGAACCATCTGGAGTAACAGAGCGTGTTGTAATAATAACTAGTGCAGTTAGATTTAATATAACAAAAGTATCTATAAATACTCCCATCATAGCTACAAATCCTTGTTCTGGTGGATAGTCAACTTTTGCTACTGCATGAGCATGAGGAGTAGAACCCATACCAGCTTCATTAGAGAATAATCCGCGAGCAACCCCTTTACTCATAGCTTTTTGAACAGTAGCTCCAACAACTCCTCCTGCTATTGATTGAGGAGCAAATGCACCTACAAATATTTCTTCAAATGCTAAAGGAATATTTCTAAAGTTCGCTAATATAACAATTAAAGCTCCTATAATATAAAATAATGCCATAATTGGAACTATTGTTTCTGTAACTTTTGCTATTCTACTTATACCACCGGAGAATATTAACATTGATAGTGCTGCTAATATTACACCTACGACAATAGGACTTATACCAAATGCTGTATCAAATGCTGCAGCTATAGAGTTAGATTGAACTGCATTTCCCATAAATCCTAGTGCTAAAATAATAAATACGGCAAACAAGCTAGCTAGAACTTTTCCAAATTTACCTTTAAATGCTGCTTCTATATAGTAAACAGGTCCACCTGTTACAGTATTGTCTTCTCCTATTTTTTTGTATTTCTGAGCTAAAGTTGCTTCTGCGTAAATTGTTGCCATGCCGAAAAATGCACTTACCCACATCCAAAATATTGATCCGGGTCCACCAACAGCTATTGCCGTAGCAGCGCCTGCTAGATTCCCTGTACCTACTTGAGCAGCTACTGCTGTAGCCAAAGATTGAAATTGAGACATTCCATCTTTATCAGCTTTTTCACTTTTTTTAAATAGTCCACCAAAAGTTCTTCTAAATCCTTCGCCAAAACCTGTGATTTGAATAAACCTTAGTTGAAATGTGTACCAAATTCCTGTTCCTACAAGCAAGAATAAAAGAATGTTCTTATCCCATAGAATACCATTAACACCCTCTACAATTTTTGTTAATAAATCCAATATAACACAACCCCTTTACTATTGACCATAGCACATCTTTTAGATTTAATACTTAAAATATGCTAAATATATCAAAGAATTTTTCAACATATATTAAAAATAAATATTAAGAAAAATTCTATGATTTCATAATATTTTAAACTTATATACTTATG
>NZ_JAKEDR010000015.1 GCF_023653455.1 Paraclostridium ghonii | reverse complement strand
CCTTGGTCTGAATGTATGAAAGCATCTTTATGAAGGCTATCGCCTACATTTTTACTAAGAATGGATATAGTGTCTAATACTATATCTAACTTTAAACTAGTAGAAATATTATGAGCTAGTATTTCATTCGTTGAAGAATCCTTAATGGTAGATAAATAAGCTCTTTTATTATTGCTATACGTTAAATACGTTATATCTGTAAGTAATATTTTTCTGGGTACTCCTTGCTTAAACTCTCTATTAAGTAAATTTAGTGCTACACTATGCTCTTTTGTAGCTTTCATCATTTTTCTATAAGCGTTAGCTTTTCTTATCGGGCATACAATATCATATTTTTTCATTATTCTTCTAATTCTTTTTAGATTATACTTTATTCCAAATTCATTTTCTAATACCATTTTTATTTGTCTGCAACCTTTTTTATGATTTTTAAAATGAAATGCTTTCAATATGTTCTTTTTAGATATTTCATCATTTTCATTTCGTATTTTCCTGTTATTAATTGAATTTTTAGAGAAGTATTTATAGTAACCTGATCTAGATACTCCACTAATTTTACATAGGTAACTAACCATATTTTTTAGTTTATGTTTTTTTATAGTATTCGAAATAGCTATATATTTCTCTTCAGTTATTAATTCTATTTTATTTTCGACGCCTGCCTTTCTATCATATCTAACTTTTTTAATAGTTCATTCTCAGCCTTTAATAATCTCATCTTTGCTTCCAAACGAGCATATTTTTCCTCAAGTGAAAGATTTTTTGTTGAAGGTCTGCCTGAACTATGAACTCTAGCATCTGTAAGTCCCACTATTCCATCTTCTTTATATAATTTTCGCCATCTTCTTCCAACAGATTTTATTCTATCAACACCTAATATTTCAGTATCAAATCCATGTTCATTAAAAACTTTAATAGTTGATTTACCATTTTTATTTTCATTTATAAATAGCATTCTAAATTCATTTGTATATGTAATTGATTTTGAAGTTATATTTTTTACATATTTATTCTTAGATAATATATTAATTTCATCTTCTGTAAATAATTTTTTACTCATTATCTAATCCTCCGAGTCGTTTTATTTTATTATACATAAAAATACCCTATAGAAGGGCATTTTATAATTGTCCACTCTATAGGATACATTTTATCCACGTAAATGGAGTCTAAGGGCATTTTTTACAGTTATATTTAATGCAATAGTATTTTTTATGAATGATTGCGAAAACATCTATTTTATAAACTAAAAATATGCTTTTTGTTATAGTTAGTGTTATATATATAATATAAGGTGGTGGTAGAGTTTATGATGAAACTCATTATAAGTGCATAGCAAAGGCTATTGCATGATTTATATATAGTAGCCTTCGCTAATCCAAAATCAAAAGATTTAGGAGGCGCAATATGGCTTATAAAAACGCTAATGATATTTTTCCAAAAGAGTTAATTGAAATAATCCAACATTATGTAGATGGGGAGCATATATACATACCTAAAAAGAATAATTCACGCAAAAAGTGGGGAGAAAATACAAATACACTTAATGAAATTAATTATAGAAATAAATTAATATATAAAGATTATTTAGATGGACTAGATAAAAAAGTATTAGCGAAAAAATACTTTTTATCATTGAAAAGTATAGAGAGAATTATATTACAGGCGAAAAAGCAAAATAATCCATAAATATAAACTGGATTATTTTTTTTTATAAAAATATATGAGGTTGAGTTTATTTTTACACTAAATTAACCTATTTTATATAAGCATATATCTAAAAAAAATTAAAATAATTTAAGGAGAAGTATATGGGTGAAAATTTATTAATAGGTGATAATGAATATAAGCTAGTTTCTAATTTTAAAAATAATTATAAATTAAGGGCTAGTTTTAATAAATTAACAGAGACTACATTTGGATTTAATTTTGAAAAATGGTATACACAGGGATATTGGAGTGATAATTATATTCCATATTCTTTGATAGATAAAAATGAAAATATAGTATCAAATATATCAGTTAATATAATAGATTTTTTGATTTTCGGAGAAAAAAAACGATATATACAACTTGGAACTGTAATGACTGAAGAAAAATATAGATACAGTGGATTAAGTAAAACTCTCATGGAGATTATTTTAAGTGAATGGGTACCAAAGTCTAATATGATCTATCTTTTTGCTAATGACAGTGTTCTTGATTTTTATCCAAAATTCAAATTTAAAAAATATAATGAGTATAAGTATTCACTGGATTTAAACTTGGATGCTTCTAATATTTTAAATTTAGAAAAACTAGATATAAATAATTCTAAAGACAGAGAATTTATATATAAAAAAATTTGTGAATCATCCCCACAGTATGATGTCTCAATGATTAATTATCCATCTCTGAATATGTTTTATTTTACATACTTTATGTCTGAAAGTATTTATTACAGTAAAGAAAATGACTTATTAATTGCATGTAATTTTGATAAAGATAATATATATATTCATGATATATATTGTGATAGATGTATAGATTTAAAGGTTGTTATTAATTCTATTCCTAGAAATAATCAAAATACAGCAGTACTAGGCTTTGTACCTAAAGATAAAGGGTTATACACAAGTAATATACTTAAAGAAGAGGACTCAACATTGTTTATTTATTCAAATAATGAAAATGTATTTAACTCTAATCATCTTAGATTTCCAATACTATCACGTGCATAAATTTAAATTATTTATATTAAAACAACAAATCTTAAAGTTTAACTTTAGAGAGTAGTTGAAAATAGCTAATTTACTATATCATTATTTAAGTAAGAAAGGATGTGGCATAGTTGTTTTTCTTTTATTGGAATATATTAATATCTTTTGTATTTGCTCTTGGAGGGTTGTTTTTGATAATTAAAATCAGTGATGTTAAGCCTAATTTATGGTTTGGGGTTAAAAATCAATATACTTTATCAGATGAATTTATTTGGGAAAAAGCTAACATATTATGTGGAAAAATTTTTATAGGTATTTCGTTGATTTTATTAATTCCTAATCTATTTATTAATCCATCTGAAAAGTACTTTTTTATTTATTACCTTCTTGTTGTAACATTAATAGGTCTAATTGTTAGTTATGTTGTAACTTATAAATACTCTAAAAAACTTTCAAAAACTAGTTTCTAAATTTTAATTTAGTTATGGATTTTACATAAAGTTAAAGCCCTTATAATTCAAATAAATGGATTTTAAGGGCTTTTTTACTAGATACCTTTAAATCTGTTTTTAGTGAATCGTATTTTTTAATAATAACCACGCAAACATTTGTTTTAGTGGACACTTATTTTATATAAAAACTATCTTGGAATTGACAAAATGTAAACAAGTAATTACAATTAAATATGTAAACAACTGATTACATTTTGTCAAGGAGGTAATACTTTGATACAGAATCGAATTAAAGTTTTGAGAGCTGAGCGTGATTGGACACAAGCTGACTTAGCTAAAAAGGTAGGTATTTCTCGTCAAGCCGTTATATCAATCGAGAAATATAAATATACACCATCTTTAGAATTAGCTTTTAAAATTGCAAATGTTTTTGATGTTTCAATAAATAACGTTTTTGAATACAAGGAGGATTAACTTAATGAATGAACAAATTATTCTTTTACTTTTCTTGATTCCAAGTGCTGGAATTACTATTTTTCTTTATGTGTGGAAGGCAAAAAAAGAAATTGATTATAAAAAAGATGAACGTTGGAAGTTAATTCAAAATAAAGCTAATAATGCAGTAAATCAGTTAAACTATATATTAATAATATTTTTATTTATTGGGCAAATAATATCGCTTAATCCTGATATTAACATAACTTTTACATTGAATCGTCTTATTACCTATGGGCTATATTTCCTTGGATTCCGAAATGCGGTAGAACTATTTGCATTAAAATATTTCGATAATCAAATATAACTTAGAGACTATACTTCGGTTTAGATGATACTATTGCCAACATGCGTACAAAACCATATTTTTAAAATATAAAGTGAGTAATTCAATGTGTTACTTTCTTAATGGTTAATAAAACATATGATTTAGCAAACGTATCTATTTAATCTATAAAAAATTAAAATTAATATATAGAAGGTACAAGAAATCAAAAAAATCTTTTTATGTACAGTTTTTTATATAAAAAATAACTAGCCTTAAAATTTTTCTTTAGAGACTAAGTTATGTATTTTACATAAAGTTAATGCCCTTAGAATCCAAATAAATGGAGTCTAAGGGCAGTTTTGCTAGTTATCTTTAAATCTATTTTTATAGAATAGTATTTTTTATGAATGATTACGAAAACATCTATTTTATAAACTAAAAATGTACTTTTTGTTATAGTTAGTGTTATATATATAATATAAGGTGGCGATAGAATTTATGATGAAACTTATTATAAGTTCATAGCAAAGGCTATTGCATGATTTATATATAGTAGCCTTTGCTAATCCAAAATCACAAGATTTAGGAGGGACAATATGGCTTATAAAAACGCTAATGATATTTTTCCAAAAGAGTTAATTGAAATAATCCAAAAACATGTAGATGGTGAACATATATACATACCTAAAAAGAATAATTCACGCAAAAAGTGGGGAGAAAATACAGATACACTTAATGAAGTTAATTATAGAAATAAATTAATATATAAAGATTATTGGTAGGAGGACGAGATACGTGTAAAAATCGGATATTTAAATTTATATACATTGGTATAACTGATTTACACGGATTTTTCATTTTCAAATTTATACAAAACTAGCTTTGAATGTATCAATTAAGATAGATTCTTTTTTTGTGTTTAAATTTAAAGTATAATATAATCATAACTTAGCGTTGGCGTTATAACTTCAACATCTTATTTATCTGTATTTACTACAGAATGTGATAGTTCATGAATGTAATCATATACATTCAAGTTTTTATCCTCTCTTGTTACGTATTTTTTGTAAACTTTTCTTCATATAGTTGTTTTATTTAAGGTGTATAAGTAAAATATAAATAAATATTCTTAATATAAAGGAGGGTTTGGATTTATTTCCTGCTTTAATCTTGTACTGTGAAATTTTAATTAAATATCGAAAATCTAGGGGGTTAATTTATGGAATATAGATATAAGTTTACTCTTAATGAGTATTCTAGAGCATTAACACTTTTGGCCGAGAATAATCCAGAAAAAGTTTTTTTGCAAAAGTTAGTAAAAAAGATAGTTGTTGGTGCCTGCGCATTGCTAGGTATTATATATTTTTTAGCATATGGATTTAAGGCTTTTTTAGTTTTTAGTATAGGGTGCTCAATAATGTTATTTATGGCCTTTTGTTATACAAGACCTGAAAATATATATAAAAGAACTCTTAAGGCTGTATCAAAGCAAGTAGATAAAGATCCTGAAATACTAAACTGGAAAAGCATTTTATTTGAAGAGGATAGTATTATTTTCAATTATAATAAGAAGACTTTAAAAACAAAACTCATTCATATTGGCAGAATAATCGAAAAAAATGATATAATACTAATTCTTGATTGTAATAACGATTTATGTGGGATTATTCCATGTTCGTATTTCCATGATATATCATCAAAAATAGAATTTTTAAATAAAGTTAAAAACGAAATATAAAAGACAATCACGGTATAATTCCGTGATTGTCTTTTATATTATTTAATCATTTTTTGGAACTACTGCTCCTGCAGCTATAAATAATCCAGTTAGGCTACTTAATCCACCTACTACTCCTGCGCCAACCGTAACTCCGCCGACTATAAGTGCTCCGGCTCCTATTATTACTCCAGCAACTACCAGTCCAATTACAATATTTGTAGCCCATCCTTGCTCTTCTATTTCAGGAGATATTAAAGAACTATCTTCTGTCGATATTGGAAGGTTTACTGTATTGAACCCGTTAAACTTATCTTTATGAATAGTTATATAAACTCTTTGGTAGATGTAAAGAATTTCACTATCAATCGGAGATTTACATGGAGCTGTTGTTTCTAACACTATTGATAAGTTTCCGTCACCTGTAAATTCCACATAGTATTTTACATTTCCTATGGATTGAGTAACTCTTAATTTAGCTAAAGTTAAATCTAATGCTTTTTTTGCATCTTTACCTAATTCTAAATCAATACCTGAGTTCGTAGCAGAGTTTACAAACCCTGATGTAAATGTGTCTGTTCCGTGTAAGAAGTTAATACTTTGATGCGGTCCTATTAGTGTTTCTACTAAAGATAACTCCCCTTCGATTGTTATTAAAGGTATTACAGATGGTACGGCTAGAAGAACTTTTTTATTCAATGTTTCGAACATAACTCCAGCGTCTTCGAATAATCCAGTATTACTACCAAAATCTAAAACCTGTTGTTCTGTAAATGAAGGTGGTATTGTATTTGTATCAAGATAGTCTACTCCTTCATCTCGACCTGATACTATATTGTTGTCTATAGCAATAGCTCCATCTCCTGAACCAATTGTGTGTTCTTTTATTTGGTCAAAAGCCCAGTTTTCAGGTAATGTATACCCTAAATTTCCAGAGAACCCTGTAGACATATCGCTAACAAAACTTGTCGTTGCAATACTTTCTTTACTTACCCTTGAACAAATATTTCTAGCTCCATAAATACCTATTTTATATTTTCTAGGATTATGTAAAGACATTGCTTTCTTAACATTTCTGAAATAAGGTAATATGTGAGATGTAACTTGATCATCTACTGCATCAAAATCAACAGCAAAGTAAATAGTTGCTTTTGATGGGAATCCATAATCAAGAGCTGCTTTAATTGCTTCTGCACCATCCTTTTCTCCTTGTTCTTCTGAGAAGTAATCTATTGAGTTCCCAGATTTTTGGAAAATAGGGAATAACCTTAACCCATTGTTAAATATCACTTTCGCTTCTTCTTTTTTTAATCTCTTCCATTCTCCTCCAGCTATTTATCTACCTACAATTTTATATCCATTAGCTTTTAGTGTTTTAGCTCTTGCGTCTGTAACCTCTGAAGAACAATCACAAGCAGTACCTTTTCTATCTTTATCTCCTCATGATATCATTAAAGAACACCAAGTTGACTTACCACAATATCCATCAGCTGTTAACATGCAAAATTCTTGGAATTTTTTAAGTGCATTTAGAGTTCCATTTCCAAATACTCCAGTAAATCCTGTTGGATCAAATCTATTACAATATAAAGCATATTGCATTATCTTAACGAAAGGTGTGTTTTTGCTCCCTGGTGCTAATGTAGGTAATAATGATTGTGTTTGTGGTCCGAATGTACCATTAGGCTGTGCTATACCCTCTTCAACTTGTATAGCATATATAAGCGCTTTATTTGTGTCTCTACCATATCTACCATCTGTGGGTCTAAGCCCTATCCATTTATGATAGTCTCTATTAAGACACATCTGTATCTCTCTTATTTTGGGATCTCCACTTGATACTAATACAAAGGCATCCATATTTAATAATGCCTTGAATATCATCGGATCTGCTATGCCATTAACATTTGTTCCTTCTAACCCTGATGATGATTGGAATTTCTTTACACCTGCTTCAGTTCCATCTCCAAATGTCCCTGTAAATCCTCCTGGAGAAAACCCCTTACACCACATTGCTCCTTGTAGTATATAAACTAATCTTTTAGTTTTCTCACTAGGATTTAGGTCTTCATTTAATGTCGGGCATGCTGCTTCAGTTGCTGGCCCAAAGTTTCCATTTGGTGTAGAAATTCCTGTTTCAATTTGTAATGCTCTAATTAAGCCTCTTATCGTTCCCCATCCTGTTCTTCCATCTGGATCGACTCTAATCCAATCAGGATTTCCAGAGTATGTTCTATTTAGATAGTTTTGTGTTTCTAGTACCATTGAATCTATTTGTTGCATATGACCACCCCTTTTTTATTTTTGTTATTTATTAATTAAAAAGGCAGTATCTTTTTTTATGTAAACCTATATATTAATTTTTTATTAATTCATGAATTGTTTGTCGCATGTGTTTCTTAACTTATGTAATGCTTTTTTATGTACTTTATTTATGTATTATCTTGATGTCTTAAGTTCTCTTGCTATATTAGATTCAGATAAATTTGAAATGTATCTTTTGTTTAAAAAACTTTTTCGCAATGACTTAGATCCTTAATTATATCCTGAAATTTCACATCACCTTCTAATAAGTAATAATCTCTATAGTTTAAAAATTTATCATCTTCTAGTTCACTGCTGTGCTTATCGTAATTTTTCTTGTTCACCCTTATCTATTTATTTTTTAATCTCTTAAAAACTCTTCTCTTATCGGCATCTTTTCTAATAAAGCGATCATAAATAAGATCAGTTCATTTTTAATATCTTCTCAATAACTGTTTCGTTTAAATTTATTGATAACTGGCTTAAATATCTTTAAATTATTAGTTTCAATATATGCAAATAATAAAAAGACATTTATATATATAAGGTTTAGTTAAAGTCTTATATAAATCTAATAATACTATGGAGGTAAATAGCAAATGATAAACGATAATGAGTTATTAAAAATGGATGAAGACGCAATAGAATTCGATATGTTAAAACAATGCAATCCTGAGAAAGTTGCGGAGATATATGAAAGAATGTTGCCAGAGCTTAAAGAAAAATTTAACTTAGATATAAAAATAGTAGAAGTTGAATTCGAAGATGAGAATGATAATATAGAAGTTAAAGAAACAGAAAGAGTTATACTTTCAGATAAAGCAACGAATTATGTTGAGCAAGCAATAAAAAAAGAGTTTGAAGAAAGAGAAGATTTAAATACTCCTAATTCCAAATCTAAAGCAATGGTTTATTCTTCTTATTATTATGTGTACCTTGGAGATATACATAAACTAGTTTATACTACAGATAGTGGTACAACAGAGGCCGGTAAATTAGGTTATGGAGAAATATTTGTTCTTAGAGGTGAAGATGTCTCAAAGAGAAATAGGTTCTTAATAAGATTTATGAATCCATCAGGAAACATTGTAAATGCTTATATACCAAATTTAAATTCAACTCAAAGTTTTAAGAGTAAAGCATATAATTTATATTTTGGAAATGTTCATTATAGTGGTTTTAAAGTTAAAAAACAAGGTTACTTATATACTTCTGGAAAAGTTAAAAATGGAACAATATCATCAGGGTGAGTATGCGCAAAGACAGAGAATGGAGCTGCTGTTGCTGATGTTGATTATCCATATATAATGCAAATAAATGGGCATACTACAAGTACAGATAGCGGCAATATGAAAATATCTTCTACAAGATATTATGTTCAAACTGGACTTAATGTATCTCTAACAAAACCTATAATAAAAGGTAAGTTGTAAAATATAATAAAAACTTTAAAATCCAAAAACAGGTCATTGGGGAAGGTAAAAAATAACACAAATAGCTAAAGAATTAGAACTCTGTTGGTTAGCATGTAGAAATGATACGTTAATGTAAATTAACCAGCTGTTTACAGTAGTTTAAGTAGTTTAAGCATTTTAGATATATTTAATTTTCTTTCTTTTCATATGATTTTCTATAGAGAGATAATCTGGTTAACTTAATACCCTTAAAATCCAAATAAATGGATTCTAAGGGCATTTTTACTACTGCTATTGATAAGTTTTTAGGAACTAGTAAAAAGCACTCCTAGGAGTGCTTTCATTTATTCTAATGCCAATTTATTTTTTGATTTATAATAAATTCTAAAGCATATATCTTCAATTAATGCGTAAGCACCACTAGTTATAAAATATAAACCTAATGCAACTGGAGTTCTTGCAGTTAATATAAAACTCATAACTACTGTCATTATAGCCATATGTTTATTAAATGCTACTTGAGAACTAGTCTTAAAATAAGGTATATAGCTTATTAAACTTGGAGTTAACATTATTAATGTATATATACAAGGTATTATAAATAAATTATCAGACATGCTTAAGTTGTTTATCCAAGGAACTATAAAACTTGAAAAATCCTTTGGCATACTTGAAAATGTTTTATAAAGTGCAAATACTATTGGCGTTTGAAGTAATAAGGTAGAACACCCCAACATACTTTTCATGCTCTCGTTTGCATGTAATTGCATCTGTTTTTCAAGCTCTTTAGGATTATTTTTATATTTCTCCTTTAATTGATTCATCTTGCCAACCATGTCTTGTTGTTTTCTCATAGAGAATTTTTGTTTCATAGATAACGGCATAAGTATTAATTTAACCATTAATGTTACAACGACTATTGCAACTCCTAAATCTCCTGTAAAACTAAATAATATACTTAATAAATCTTGTAATATACTTGAAATGAAATTCATTTTATTTTCTCCTTCTAATTTTAAGTTAATATTTTGGGTTAATAAAATTTCATTTCAAATTAAAATAAACTACAATACCTCCAAATGTCATATTTCTGAAATACAAAATACTGTTTTGGTATTAAGTTATAAAAATATCCTAGTCTATTATAAAAAATAATCTTTATAAAAGTATTATTAATTTTAGAACATAAGGATTCTTTACAGAAGTAAACTAGAGATCCAATTATGGAAATTAAGAATGCCGCATAGATTAATATATAAATCATATTATCTATATCGAGTCTCATTATTTCACCTCACAATTAATTTACTTACATGTAAATAATACTATAATTGGATAAAAATATCTATTCAAAGTTTTTATAATCTCAACTCACTTAAAATTTCCTATTAGATACTTATTACGTATTTTAGCCATTATATCCAAATAAAATGTATTTTTAAAAGCTAGTTGAAATTCTAAAAAAATATATACATAATTAAACTGAGGGGGAGTTAATTTGTTAAAGATAGCATTTACTATGTCAGGTGCATTATTTTTATTAGCTAGTATACATTTTATTTTTAAAGATAAGGCATCAGTTTTGATACAAGGATATTCTATTATTTCTAAAAATCAGAGAGAATTATATGATGAATTTAAATTAAACAAAGATTACGGTCTTATACTTTTTAAAAATGGATTAATACTTTTAATTGGAGCTTTAGGTAATATATTTGTTTCTAAATTGATCTTATGGTTAGCCTTTGTTATCTGTATTATATATGTTGTAAAAACCACTGTGACTTTCAGATTTGATAAATATAGAGCAAAATAGTCTTAAAATTTAAATTAATAGATTTTAAGGCTATTTTTACTCTATACATTTAAATGTGTTTTTAGAAACTAATTTAATCTTTATCATCATATTTATTTTCAATATATTTAATTCTTTTATTAGTTATTTTATTAATCGTATAGAAAAATAATAAAGCAACTAAAGTCGAAGAAGTAAATGATAAAATAGATTCTAAAATTAAATCTTTTGTAGTAGAAAACTCATTTTTTCGTAAAAAAACTGTAGAAACTGTTACCCAAAATCCAATATTGATGCTATTTAAAAGAGGTAATTTTTTTCTATTGCTATTAAGTGATTTACTTTGAAATAATATATTATTTCCACAAAGTATATTACGTATAAGCATATAAAAAGATGAACCAAAAAAAGCAATGGCCTCGATTAAATACTCTTTTGGTTCTAGATGAAGTATAAATTGCTTCACTAACATAGATCCTAGTAAAAGTATTATAACTAGTATATACGCTTCTGAAATTATTTTTCTTTGTTGATTTAATACTCTTTCATCAATCAATTGATTATTTTTCATAATTACTCCTCCCAAAATAAATCATTTAAAGTTTTATTTAATGATTTGCATATAGATATACAAAGGTTTAGTGTTGGATTGTACTTACCAGATTCAATCATGCCAATTGTTTGTCTAGTAACACCAACTACGTTAGCTAAATCTTCTTGACTCATATCCATTTCAATTCTTGCTATTTTCATTTTCTTATTTTTCATATATAACCTCCTGTTACTTATATAGTATACTATTTTAAACTTAATGTTAACTATATATTACATAATGCAATATATAGTTTAAAAATATTAGTTAAATTATAATTATCAAAGTAAACTAGTAGTTAAATTTTCATTTAGGGAATAATATGAATACAAAAAAAGTGTATATATTGAAATTACTACATTTCAATATATACACTTTTTTCGTTTCTTAGGTTTTATTCAAACCTTATTTTTTAAAGTTGATCTTAAATTACTAATTTTAAATTTTATAATCCATTAGCTTTATTTTTTCAGTAACTTCTTAGTATTTTTTATAATTCACTTTAATCATTTAATATTGTTAATAAGCTATTTAATCACAGAATTAATAAAAAGATGCTATTTAAAACTAAATTAAATAATTTATACCCTTATGTATTATTAATTAGATTAATAAGCTACTTAACAATAGATAAAAAATTCTTAGTTTAACTATAACTTTTTAGAATCTACGTAAATACCTCGTTTCATATAAAATCGATGCAGGACTAAAGTCCCCCAATACTAAGAGAACACTTTTCTATACACCTATCTTTTTAAGATTCGCTATACTTTACCCAATGAAATTTGTACCAAGTAAGGAATATCAAGCTTTTACTGCTCAATTGAGCACAGTTACTAGAAAAGGCTCTTTTCCTAATGAAGATACAGGTATAAAATTACTATATGAACTTTTAAAAAATGGAAAGGAAAATCTGCTGCTAATTGAGCAATTGTAATAAATCAACTTGATGTAGATAATAATTTCCAAAAACGTATTAAAAGTATAAATAATCAATAAAGCCAGATAGAAAATTAGCTCTATCTGACTTTAAATAAATACTATAAATTTTTTTGTTTACACAAATTTTTTGACATTACCTTTGATTATATTATATTTAAATCATTGTTTACATTTCTGCAATTTTTATTTTATCTAAACAAACTTTTTATTCATTTTCTTTAATCTGGAACCCAATGTAAAATGGTATAAATTCTATTTTATCAATAACAACCTTAGATTGTGGATTATACGATTCTATCTCAAATGTAAAAGTATCCATATTTTTACCTTTATTATAAAAACCAATAACTTCTTCTGTTAGTTTTGAAAGTGTAAAATCTTTATATCTTAATTTCTCTAAATTAGGATCAATATCATTTTGAGTTTGTTTTAAGTCTATAATCATTGAATGATTTTTATCTTTATAATCTTCATTTTTTATAATAAGTCTGCAATCGCCAGCTGAAGCATATCTTACACGTATATAAAACATACCTTCGTCATCATTATCACCAACTTTTTTAAGTTGAACAGGAACTGTAATTTTTCCAGAAGTGTGCATTAGTACTAAATCTCCTCCTGTATAACTAAATCCTTGTATTTCTTTTACTTTTTCATTAATTTTATTTGCTTTTACAGCTGGAATAATAGAAGTCCTATCATTAAATACTTGATTTTTAAAATCTATACTATCATGATACCATCCAAAACTATTTGCTTGAAAACATATATTATCATTTGGATTAAAACTCATCATAGAGGATAAAAAATGTTTAGGAGTTTCAGAGACTACAGGCATAAGCTGAAAAGTTGTAGGATTACTTACAATCTCAGAGGTAATAGTTTTAGTATCATCGTTATTGCTTATGAATAATTTTAACGACTGCGTAGCATTCATTAGGTTGTTATTAAAATAATGACGTGTTTCTATTTTTTTAATCTTACATCCGTCTTCAATGTTAATCAATGTTCTTTTTCTTAAACTCTCATTGAATAATCCCCAAGTTCCATAATCATCACTTAATTCAACAATATCAGGATTATGTATAAAACTATATCCATATTGATTTCCAAGTATAAGCGGGCTGTCTTTTGCGTGTTCAGTAGGCATATTCATCTTATCTACAAGGTGTTTTATCGTTTCTTCTCCAGAGGTTTCAAAATTTAAAGCTTTTAATGTAGTAATTAATCTAGGTGGTCTTGATAGTTTTTTATTTAAGTCGTCTTTTAAGTTATCTCTATTAAAAGGTTCACTTATATAGTAATAAGGACAAGAATAAACTTCTCTAGTAAGTTCAGTCTTTGGTAAAATTGCCGAAGTTTTTTCACATCTTTCATCTGCAGGATATTTTCTTACATCATAAGTTGTAAATAAAGATATAATATCTAACACATTAATAGTCATAAATGTTTTATACTTATTAAGCGCTGTAAAATCTAAAAGTTTTGTTACTTGTTTAGGGTATTTATTTAATCCTGCTTTGTACCACTCTTCAATATAATCAATATATCTTATTTTAGTATCTACAAATTTTTCGTATAGACTGTCTCCGGATAAAAAACTAGATCTAGCTAAATTAAATTCCTCAGAATATAAAAGTCCATCTCTTAGTAATAATAAATGCATATTTGCAACTTGTGTAGCCATTGGTAATAACATTAGGTTATAGTTCTTTATTTTAAGATTTTCAAAACTTGTACTAAAAGCATTATCAAGATTATAAAACTTTATCATCAAGGCTTCTTTTAGTTGAGTTATTTTTTTTAAATCAGGGTTATCTTTATTCTGCTCTTTTATTAGATCATTTTTATATTTTTCATAATCTTCAATCAATACTGCCAATCCTTTTAAGTTTGTAATTGATAGATTTATTACAAACTCTTCTAGTTTTTGATCTATTAATTTACCTGTTTTAGTCATAAAATCTCGCCATAACATTTCTGTATTTGGACTAACATCTGAAATTTTCTCATCTGGGAAAAATAAACCTACCACTTTAGAAAACATAGTACCTGCTACAATTAATCCTGCTCCTGGTGCTGCAGCTGATATAGCTAGAATAGTACCAGCTACTATTAGTCCTATAGCAGCCCACTCATCCCACTCGGCATAACTCTCTATTCCTTCATAATCTTTAACTACTTTTCCCCATAATTGTTCTTCTTTACTCTTTGATATTGGATAATTATTTAATATTTCTTGTTTATCTGTTGAACTTAATTTAATTTCATTATTATTCATATATTATCTTCAGTGAGATGTTATATTATGATTATAAAACTCTCACTAAAGTTCCTCCTTTTTACTTTAATTAAATGTGTATTAAGTGATCACTTATTAAATAAAAAGGGATTTTAATATATTTTGTAAACCTATATTTTTTATTTTTTAGATTGTATAATTAAATAATATAACTATAGGGGGTAAAATAATGTGGAATAATCAATTATTGTCATTTCTTTTTATAATTTTAGGTGCTGGGTTTATAATCTTTTGTTTTTCATTTAAACACATATTTAGTAAAAAATATCTTAATCAATATTCAAATCCTGATAAATATATTAACTCCATATTTTATTTAGGTTTTATTGCGGGTGTAACTTATATTATTTTAGGAGTACTTTATCTATATAAAAAGTATTCTATTTCTATAATCGTTGCGTATGCTATGACAGGAGTTATTTTAATTCAATTACCGAAAATTAGAAATAACTATGGAGCAAAAAAAGGTAAGTTTTAAAATGTAATTATATAAAATAATTATTTGTATCTTATTTTATATAATTACATAAGGTTTAGCATTGTAAAATTTAGTTAATATGAAATGTAGGGTGGTATTTTGATTATTATTTTTATAGGATTAGGTATGTATCTAGTAGGACTTATTTGCAAATATTTACATGATGATTATAAACAATATCCTAATTTATTTGTGGGATATAGAACTCGATATGCAATGAAGGACAAAGAGACTTGGGATGAAGCAAATTCATATATTTATAAACCTTGTACTTTTTCTTTTATAGTTTCTTTAGTTGTTATTTTAGGAAATAAATTTTTAAATGTAAAACTACAAAATATAACTTATTGTATTTTGATATTTGGAATAACCTTTGGTCCAATAATCTTAACTGAAATTCACTTAAGAAGGTTTAATAAAAACGAAAAAGTAAGCTAATCACTAAATTTCCGTTTAGTTACATATTTAAAATAAAGTTAAAACTCTTAATTTCTTGCTACTATTTTCTTGTTCCATATATATAAATTATCGAATTGAATTATTTCTTTCAATACTATTGTATTCAATAAATAAAATATATAAAATGGACAGGGTGTATGAGAAAAAGAAATCATAGAGTTTATAGAAAAATATAAGGGGGATATAAAATGAACAACTTCACAAATTTTAATCTATCATATTACGATATGTTTTCATATATTGCTATTTTGTTAACTTGTATAAGTACATACTTCTTAATGGGAAAAAAGATTAATGTCGTGACATTTTTAATTTATTCAGGTGTAAGTTTATTAATATGCTTCACCTCGATATACCAGTCAGCTGTTTTAGCTGATGAACTAAATTTAAGTGGAACATCTAATCAAATTAACCTTATAATTCTAAATGTAGTAATAATTGTGGCTAGTCTATTTATAAAAGATAGGAAAAAAAACTAATGTAATGTATTTATTAATTAGAATAAAAGATAAGTTTGAAAATTTGAGTACTAGTATAAAATCACTTAGCAATAATATTTATGAATTTAATAATAAGAAATAGGAGTGTATCTATTGAATTTTTTACTTCAACTGATACACTCCTACTTCTTTATATATCTCCTTAAAATTTCACTTTATAAATGGATTCTAATGTGCTTTTTGCTAAATATCTTTAAATTCATTTAAGACCTAGTTAAATTTTAAATTCATCTATAAACTGTTGTGCTTTTTCATCATGCTATGATAGTATTAATAATCAAAATTATATAGAGGTGATAAAATAATGATACAATCTATTGTCCATATTTCTTTAGTTGTTAATGACTATGATGAGGCTATTAACTTTTACACTAAAAAACTTAAGTTTAATTTGATAGAGGATACATACATGCCAGAACAAGATAAGCGTTGGGTTGTGATTTCCCCTCCTGGTTCAAATGGAACTTCAATATTACTTGCAAGGGCATCGAAAGAGGAACAAATTTCTTTTATAGGAAATCAAACAGGTGGTAGAGTATTCTTATTTCTTGGTACAGATGATTTTTGGAGAGACTACAATGACATGGTAGCAAAAGGTATAGAGTTTGTTAGGGATCCACAAGAGCAAGATTATGGAACCGTTGCAGTATTTAAAGATTTGTACGGAAACTTATGGGATTTACTTCAATTTAGAGAAAATCATCCAATGTTTAAGAGAGTAAAGTAACATCCATAAATAATAAGACTATCTATTATTAATAACATGTGCTATAATAATATTTGTAGCAATACAAAAATAAATTAATAGAGACCTAGAAATAGGTTCATAGGAGTATTTTTAAATGATGAATGGAATAGTAAAATGGTTTAACAACGAAAAAGGATTTGGTTTTATATCAGTAGAAGGTGGAGAGGATGTATTCGTACATTTTTCAGCTATACAAACTGATGGATTTAAATCATTAGAAGAAGGTCAAAAAGTAAACTTTAATATAGTTAAAGGTGCTAGAGGTCCTCAAGCAGAGAATGTAACTATATTCTAATATATATATGTTCGTAAAAAAGACACATCGTGTGTCTTTTTTTATTGCAATTAATTACAATAATCTCTAACGAACTAACTAGTAGTTAAATTTCACTTTAAGAATTATATATTTCACATAAAGTTAATGCGATTAGAATCCAAGTAAATGGATTCTAATCGCATTTTTAATAGGTCCCTTTAAACAAGTTTTTAGAGAACAGTTAAAATCCATGTAAGAATGGCCATTTTACTTATCACTTGTTTTATTTTTAAAATATTGTTTGAAATATTCAAAGAAAAATCTTATCATTTATTTTTATGTCTATATATGTATTTCGACAAACCCTCAAATACAACTATAAATAGCGCAAAATAAGTATACATTCTAACCAAAATTGTCATTGTTGATTGTAATGATACATTTTCTTCTCCTGTAGTAAAAACTATAATAAGAAGGACTATTCCAAACATAACAAGAACTATTTTCATTATTTTTATGATTTTATTTATATTTTCAAAATTCATTAATTCACACCCCCATTGAAATAAATATATTTATATTATATAAAATTGAAAAATCTAATACTTACTTATTTATTTAACATAAAATTAATGACCTTCCAATACAAATAAATAGATTGTAACATAAACAAACTTATATTTTATGAAGGGAGAAATTAATGAAAAAGTTAATTATATCTATTATGTTGTTTACTTTGTGTATTTTTATGAGTGGATGTAGTAGCAATAATCAGAAAACAACTTGGAATATGAAATCTATTCAAGATAATAATGGAAAAGTTATTTATTGTTCCGATAAAAATAAAGATATTTACCCAAATGCAACTATTAAGGATATTGCCTGTGTTTTACAAGGTTCTTCTATTACTATTACAGATAAAAATAGAGGTAATACATGGATTGGGAAATGCACAATAATCAATTCTTCAGAAAATATTTACGAAATAATATTTGATAACAATGAAACGGGCACTATGGGAAAAAGTGTTACTAAATATGCAGATAATACACAAGAAAATACATTAGTTATTTCATGCGATGGTTATACAATTTATTTTACTGAAAATACAGATAAAACGAATTAAGCTAAATAAAATTTAACCCCTTAGACTCTAAGTAACTTAAATCTAAGGGTATTTTTAATACTGTTCTTTAAACAAGTTATAAACTTCTATTATGACTACAAAGATATCTCTTTTAAATCCCACTTTAGAAATTAAACAATCTGCTATAATTAAGTAAATATTTAAGATAAACAAATTAGATATAATATGGGGGAATACCAAATGACTAAAGATAATTTAATAGAAACAAAAATGTATCAACAGGCAATTGATTTCATTCCAAAACGATATCCTACAGGATGGGGAGGCGTTGCTGTAATACGTTGTGAAGATGATCAGTATTTTACTAGTGTTTCAATTGATACAGCTAATAGTAGTGTTGATTTATGTATAGAAGTAGGAGCCATGTGTGATGCACATAAATACAATGTGAGAGTAACTCATTGTTTATGCGTTGTCAGAGATGATGAAAATAGTCCATTTAAAGTACTTTCACCATGTGGTGTATGTCAAGAAAGACTAAGGTTTTGGGGAACTGCTGTTAAGGTAGGGGTTACAACTTCAGATAATAGTTTGAAGTTTGTAACATTAAATGAATTGCAACCATATCACTGGACAAATGCTTATCCTGCTGAAAAATTAGAACAGTTTGGTAAGTAATAAAATACATATTGGAGGTAAACATGAATAAATTAATTTGTGCTAAATGTAAAAAGGAAATAAAGGCAGGAGATAAAATTTTAGTAGAACTTGTGATGCCCAATGGATTTACAATGCCATGTGGTAGATTAGATACAATACTTTCAAAAAAATCACTTAGTATACATTGTAAAGAATGTAGTCAATAGAGCGCTAATAAATGTATTCTACGGGCTTTTTTACTACATATATTTAAAATTTGTGTTTTTAGAGACTAATTAATTATTGATAACTTACAATATTAGGATTATATTTATAAAAATACATAATTATAAAGGGGTGCTCAATGAATACTAATTTTTCTATAAAAAGACTTAATAGTCAGTTATTAAAAGAATCTAATGCCAGAGAATTGATATGGAATGTCTTTTTAGAGTTTGAAGGTCCTGATTATAGTGAAGAAGGGATCAATGAATTCAAAAACTTTATTGATTTAAATTCTTTAGTAAAGTTAATAGATGAAAATAAATTATTTATGTGGGGATATTTTGAAGCAGATAAAATAGTTGGTGTAGTTGCCTTTAGAGAGCCATGTCATGTTGCTTTGCTATTTGTTAATAAAAATTATCATAAAAGAGGAATTGCAAGTAAGTTATATCAAGTTGGTTTAAATTATTTTATTGAAAACTTTCAAGTTAAGAAAGTTACAGTGAATTCCTCTCCATACGCTATAAAAGCATATGAAAAGTTAGGATTTACTAAAACTGATGCAATTCAAATTGTTCATGGAATAAAATTCTTGCCTATGGAATCAGCTTTAAAATAGCAATGATATTTTACATAAATTTAATGACCATAGAATCCAAATAAATGTATTCTAAGGTCATTTTTACTCTATAAATGTACCCCTAGAGCCAATGGAGTTACCACAAGGCTAAAGCTTACAAGATAAAACGATAAATAACATATTATAAAAGATATTATAATAGGAACACCAACCATTAAACTCAACATTCCTACTCCAATAGCATTAAGTGCTTTCAATGCTTTTATAAGTGTAGGTAAATCCCTTACCTTTTTAGGATCTTCAATATAGATAAAAATAAATAATATATTTGAGATAAAGTTAAAAACATTTTTGATATATCCTTTTTAAATGCTATTTTTAAGAATTAGATAAAATATATTTAACTACTACTATTTTCTGTCTATGATATAATCTTTAGTTAATTAGTTACGATTATTATGATTTAAGTTCGGAGGTTGTATTATGTTAAGTGCAATTGAAAATAGAAGAAGTATAAGAAAATTTTCTAATAAAGATGTTCCCAGCAATATAATTAAGGACATAATCGAAAGTGGAACAAAAGCCCCATCTGCTAAAAACAGACAACCTTGGAAATTTATTGTTGTCCAAGGAGATTCAAAACAAGAAATGATAAGTGCATTTGAAAAAGGATTTGAAAGAGAGATAACTAGTGATGATCCATTACTTCCTAACAGTAAAATACATATAAATGGGACCAAGTATTCTTTGGAAATTATGAAAAATGCACCTGTAACAATATTTATTATCAATACTGCCAGCAAGGGATTATTTGCTAATCTTTCAAATGAAGAAAAAATATATGAATTTGCAAATACTCAATCAATAAGCGCTTCAATTGAAAATATGTTAATCGAAGCAACTCATAGGGGGCTTGGTACTTTATGGATATGTGACATATTCTTTGCATATAAAGAACTTCATAACTGGTTAAATGTTGAGGGTGAAATGGTAGCTGCAATTTCACTAGGTTATCCTCTTGAGACTCCAAAACAAAGGCCAAGAAAGAAAATAGATGATGTTATTGAGTGGAGGAAATAATAAACTATTAGCTAAATTCAACTTTAGATGCTATAATTATGTACTTTACATAAAGTTAACACCCTTAAAATCCAAATAAATCGGTTTTAAGGGTGTTTTTACTATGCATATTTAAAGACATTTTTAAAGACTAGTTAAATTACAAATTTATATGTATAATATTTCCAATTGAATGATTAGATTATTACTTAATAAAAGGGGGGGAAATTTATGCAAACTATAATGTTAGCAATTAGTTCATCTATTCAAGTTATTATAATGTCTATAATTCCATTTATATGGTGGGCTTTAAAGGGAAGAAAAGATTCAAATTTCTTTTATTGGATAGGTCTAAGAAAAATAAAAATAAACAATAAATCCAAATATTTAACTACTTTTTTAGGAATTATTATATTTTTCTCTATTACATCTATATTTACTTTAAAATTAGTATCTGGAAATCCTAATGTAGCCACATCTCAATTTGCTGGGAAAGGTATATCTGCATTAGTTCCTGTAATTATTTACGCATTTATCCAAACTGGATTATCAGAAGAAATTTTCTTTAGAGGTTTTTTAGCTAAAAGACTTATAAATAAGTTTGATTTTAATATAGGAAATTTAATACAAGCATCCCTATTTGGATTGTTACATGGAATTATGTTTATTTCTATATCAAATTTATTTATAACAATAGCTATAATCCTTTTTACAGGGGCTATAGGTTGGTTAATGGGAATGATAAATGAGAAGTTAAGTGGTGGATCTATTTTATCAAGTTGGTTACTTCATGGAATTGCAAATGTAATATCATCAATGATAGCAATGTTTAACTTGATTTAACCATAACTATAACTTAAATTGTTATTTTTATTTAAATATTATTTTTAATATTGTTAATTAGCTATTTAATAATAAAATTAATAAAATATAGTATTAAAACTAAATCAAATAATTTATAATTTACTTTTGTTATTTAGCTTATTAATCTTATTATAATAAAAAAAAGCTCTTATCTAAAAATAGATTAAAAGCTCTTTTTCTTATGTATTTTATTAAAAATCTAAAACTTCATTTGGAGATACACTCAAAATTTTCAAAGTTATAATTATATATTAAATATATAATTCTCTAAAGTAAAACTTAAGATTATTAGGCCTATGGATTGAAGAACAAACTTTTATATTTTAATTACTGTTTTTCATTTTGCATATAATCAAATATAATTTTAGATGCCTCTTCAATTACCTTATTATCATAATCAGCATCTTTTTTATCTTTCTTTGATAACACTGCAACAAATATAGGTTTTTTATTTGGTGGGGTTACCATAGCAATATCATTTCTTGTTCCATAAGATCCTGCTCCACTTTTATCCGCAACAACCCAATCTTTTGGGGCTCCTGCACGAATTAGTTCATCCCCAGTTGCATTGTTTGACATCCAATCAATTAATATTTCCTTCTTGTCTTGTGTTAGAGTTTTTCCAGTTGTATACTCTTTTAAATCAATAGCTAATTGTTTTGGTGTACTAGTATCTCTAATGTCCCCAGGTGTAGCATCATTTAATTCTGCTTCTTCACGTACAGGTTCAGTAACTGAATCGCCTAATTTATTAAGATTTGTTTTAAATCCACTCGGACCACCTAAAAGATCAAATAAAAGATTTGCTGCTGTATTATCACTTTTACGTACTGCTGCATCACAAATTTCTTTAATAGTCATACCTGTGTCAACCTTATCTTTAGTAACTGGTGCGTGAGATAATATATCTTCTTGAGTAAATTTGACTACTTGATTAAGATCTTCTATTGAATATTTCTCTAAAATAGCACCAGCAGCTAAAGCTTTAAATGTAGAGCAATATGCAAATCTTTCATCTGCATTATATTCAATCTTTTTATTTGTTTCCGTATTAAAAACATAAACCCCCAGTTTAACACCATATTTGCTTTCAAGCTTTGCAAATTCTTCATTATATTGTGTTTCAGTTTTTTTATTTTCATCCTTTTTTGAAGAATTCTTTTCTATTTTACTACATCCAATAATAGAAAATGCAATTATTAATATAAGTATACTCACATTAAATCGATTTGATTTAATCTTTAAATTCATAAATTTTTTCATATTAACCCCCTAGTTTAATTAATTGTGTATATGTAATATGTACTAAAGCACTATAAATACTATTAGTAAAAATACATTTATTCAAACATCTAGATTCTAAAAGCATTTTGATAAATATAATTAATATTAATTTTAATTTTACTAATAACTTGTTTTTTTACTTTTGAATAATTACATAGAGTGTCGTCTAAATCAAAACATATATATTTTGTTATCTAAACTCCAAATAAATTTGCCTATAACTTATACAATATACAATAAATTCCATTTAGTATAGTTATTTTAAAGTTCTAAATTAAATTTTAAAATTCTAAATTAGAACTTTAATTTCACTTTAGAGTCCCCTATGTATTTTACATAAAGTCAATAATCTTAGAATCCAAATAAATGAATCCTAAAGGGGTTTTGCTCGATAGCTTTGAATGTGTTTTTAAGAACTAATTAAATTTTATCTTGCTAAACTATAAATAGTACTATATAGTACTATTTATAGCTTTAATTAGGAGGTTCTCAATTGAATAATAAGGGTGGATTTTTAATAAATAAAATAAATTTCTTGTCTGGAAGAACTTTCAATAAATTAATGAAAGAATATAAAACCTTAGATATTAACCATGCTCAAGGGAAAATTCTATTTGTAATTAGCAGGCATACAGAACTTTCTATAAATGATTTATGTAAAGAACTTTCTCTGAGTAAATCAACTTTAACAAGTATGCTTGACCGTTTGGAGTCTAAAGGTTATATATTAAAGACAACATCTAAAGAAGATAAGCGAATTACTCTAATTTCTAATACTAAAAAAGCAAATAAAAGCATTGATATATTCAATGATGTAATAACTAAAATGAATAATAAGTTTTATGATGGTTTTGAAGAGGATGATATAAAAGCTTTTGAAAAATACTTAGAAAAAATATATTTAAATCTAGAAAAATAAAGTAAATAGGAGAATATAGCATGACAAAAGTAGTAGCCTTTATAGGCAGTCCAAGGAAAAGAGGAAATGTAGATACAATTATTGGCGAGATAATAAAAGGTGCCAATAATAATAATATTGAAGTAAAAAAATATTATCTAAATGATATGAATATAAAAGGTTGCCAAGGATGTCTCTACTGTAGAAAAAATCCTAATTGTACATTAAAAGATGATATGGTAACAGTATATGAAGATATAAAAAATGCTGAATATGTGATAATAGGATCCCCTGTATATATATGTCAAGTATCAGCTCAAACTAAGCTGCTATTAGATAGATTATACCCTCTAACAGAGATAGATAAATCTAAACATACGCCTAGATTTGGTCAAAAAAAATTGATAATGGTATATACTCAAGCGGCTCCTTTTTCATTTTTATTTAAAAGATATTTTAGATATACTGCAAAACATTTAAAGGGTATGGGGTTAAATCACTATAAAACTATAATAGCGACTAAAGCATTTGAAAAAAATTCTACTAAACATAATTTTAAAGTTCTTCAAAAAGCTTATAAACTTGGAGTTAAAATTTCATTGGATTTATCTAATAAATAAATTCATCAGGGGCACCCTGGACTGCAGATTATGTAACTGTAACTGGTGACTTAGTTGCAGATTTATTATCTAATATAGCCTCTGAACAAAGAGCTAAAGTTGTATATGAGTACTTATATAGACAAATTGAAGATAAACATGTCAGAGAAACTATAGATTTCTTACTTAATAGAGAAGAAGCCCACAATGCCCTATTTAGAGATGCATTAAATAAAGTTAAGAATACTGGTTCAAATAAAGACTTTGGAGTTACAGAGGATTCAAGGCTATATTTTGATTTATCTACACCTGGTCCTAATCATGATACTAAAATCGATATTAATCCACCATCATTTGATACTCCTATAAATAATGATAGTATCCCAGTTGGAAAAGATATAAATAATAAAAAATAAATTATATTAACTATAATATTTTAAATCAGATAATTAAAATTTTCAAAATATTAATATCCCTAATATAATAAAAAAGAACTCCATATCTAAAGATAGATTATGGAGCTCCTTAAAATGTATCCTATAGAGTGGACAATAAAAAGACTATTCTTTAGGATACATTTTATTTTAATAACTAGTTTTATTTTTGTTTTTATTATCTTGTTCATTTTCTAGTCAATTAAGCTTATACTATTAACTAATACAACTTTCTTAGAGATAACCCCATGAACAACATATAAATTGTCACCTTGTTTTATAGAATAATCTTCTTTTGATTCAAATTCCAATTTTCTTTCTTTACTAAAATCTGTGACTGTAATACAATAATAACTTCTATTTTTAGTAGTTTCTTTATATATTTCTGTGCACGTTCCTTCTAAGGAAGTAAACAAGTTAAATGCACTATCGATAAAAGAAAGTACTTGAAAAGGCATAAAGTATAAAATAACTACACAAAAAGCTAAGAAAATAGGTGTATGTCTAAATCTAATGAAAAGTAAAGAATATATTATTATATTGAATATACTTCTAGTTAAAATCTTTTTTTTGTACTTAAATTCTACCTTTTCTTTTGGATCATACCAAACTTTGTACTTCCAAAAGAAACTTTTTTTATTAACCTCTTCAGGATAATATCCATTCACACTTTCTATCCATAAGCTTTTTCTATCATATAGACAAACTGTATAATATACCTTCATTCCGAAACATATTATTAAACTCATAAGTGTAGAGTATAACCCTGTAATAATCAAGTTTTTATCTTTAGTAATGTATAAAACACTTAAATTTAAAATTATTGTTATAGCTATAAATAACTTGTGTATAATAAGCTTTTTATTTATTTTATTACTCTTATTTTCATCTTCAATTATAGTAATTTGATTTAAAATTGTTTTCAATTCATAGTATAAAAATAAGAATAATATAAGCATAAATATAGCTATAAATATCTGTGATTCTACTATTTCGATAGAAATGTCATCTTTAGATATATATGTATTTCTAAAGATTATACCTGAGCTTATTAAACTTTCTATTGGAAATATTAAAAATATAAAATACAAAAGATATAAAAAGCCACATATTTTGGCTGCATCATATTTTGTTTGCAAATCTATCCATCCCCCTATTCATAGCTTGTTTTTTAATTTAATCATAAAATTGATAAAAATATAGTATTAAAACCAACTTAAGTAATTTTCATCTTATTTTTTTGTTATTTAACTTGTAAATGAGGTAATTTAAAATTACTCGTCAACTATCCTCTAGTATTACTTAAATTATTTTTACATACTAAAAGCTATTTTAACCATGAGTAATTATAAATTCTTTTATAAAATAAGGCCATTGTAATTAATATATACGGATAAAAAACAATTGATAATATGCCTATAAGTCCCAAGAAAATCATCATTATAGTAGTACTAATTATGTTACCTACGCATAAATAAATTAAAAATAATCCTATTAATATAAATACCATAGGTAAAAAACTAAGAATTAGTTTAAATGATTTAAATCTATTTTTTTTCATTATTTTTCTATAAGTTTTATAGATATCTCTAATTTTAAATTCATTTTCTCCATCTAATGCAATAAATGGTAGCGAAAATATATTAGCATATATTATGAAGTTTATAGTACATAAAAATATAAGAAAAGATAGATTTTCTATTACCCCTAAGGTAACTGATATACCACCCAGTGAAAAAACAGATGCTATTGTAATCAAAAATACCACCGTCAATGCTATCCTAGATATATTTAAAATTACATACCATACAATTTGGATTAATATTGCTATTAATTTCGAATATAGATAATTAGATATTTTATTTAGTCTTAACTTAACCGAACTTAGACTAAACGTGTTATTTTCCACAAGTTCTAGTGCTATTGATACTGCTATAAATTCAGGAATTAATGAAGATATTGTAAAAGAAATGCCTACGCTTATGATATTTACTGTTGCATTGTATAATACGTAAACCTTATTATCTAAATCTAATGATTTCATAATCATTTCTATAAAATTTTTAACTAAAGGGTTTATCAAAAAAAATGTTCCTAATAATAGTATGATTATACCTGAAAACACTTTTAATATTTCACGTTTATTTTCTATTATAATTTTTTTTGCACTTAACCTTAATGCTTTATTATTCAACTTTATCCCTCCCCATTTGCGTAATAGTATGAATATATGCCCAGTATATTATATCACTATGACTTATAACTTAATAGATTTTATATACCAATTATTGACAAATTAAATTTAAAAATATATCCTTACTTTATGATTAGAATTAAAATTTATTAAATATAAATAAAATTTATAAAAGGGAGTAATTTAGAATGATATCAAAGAAAAGACATTTACCACTAATTATTGTGGTTATTATTTTTGCATTTTTCATGTTTAATAGATCAAATACTATTAATAACAATATTGCTGATGTTGAAGAATTATCCAATGTATCTACTAACTTACAAGATTCAGATGATATATTATTGCTAGACTCAAGTAAAGTATATGAAAAAGATGATTCAAAGAATATTCCAATGGAAAGTGATCCTAACGACTCTATACCTATTAATAAAGAAGATATATACACAATAGAAAATTTATTTAAAAATACAAACCTTACTATAGCGACTCGACATGAATTTTTAAATATTGTTAGAACAAAAAATAAAAGTATTTATACAAAAACCAAATATCAAATAATGGCAGATATTCCAGGTGACGTTAGAGAATTATACTTAGGTCGTGGTTATATCTTTAAAGATGGCACCTTTTATCAAAAATTTGTAAAAGATGGAAATCCAATCTATGCTAAAGGTAAGTTTACAAAAGATGAAATGAAAGTAATTGAAGATATTTATCAAAGAGCTATTGAAAAAAAACCATAAAATATAAGCTACAAAAAGAACTCCATATCTAAAAATAGATTATGGAGCTCCTTTTTATTAGGTATTTTGTTAAAAATCTAAAACTTTATTTAGATTATAATAATACAGTTAATTTCATAAAAAATCAATTCTTTTATGTCTATAAAGGCTTCATACATTACTCAAAATTAAACTGATTATTTATTTTTACGAATAATAGATCTAACATAACTTTCAGACATATTATAGCTACTTGCTAATTCCTTTACATTAAATCCATTAAACCTTTCTATGATTTCTCTATCGCGGGCCTCTTTATATATCATCTTTTCAGTAGGAAAGTACACAGATGTCCCTCCAAATTCTTCAAATAGCATCTTAGTTATATCTATTCCAATTCTCATAGCTATATTTTTAAATTGTGGAGGTAAATCACTTATTTTTAAATTCATAAAATATCCTCCTATAAAAATTTCGCTTTACTTGAGCGACTACATCTATGAACCCTTTTTTTGTGGCCAACGACTTCATCCGTTGCTCAAAAGCTTATTTATATGAATATTCTACAAATATACTATATTACCTACTAAAAATCTTAATTTCTACAAATTATTTTATAAAATACAATCTAAAAACTCTCTATTATTTCCTATACTTTGAAATGTCAATAACTTTAGCTAATACTTTCTTCTCTTCCTTTACATTTACTTCTTTAGATCTTCTTTTTTCTAATCTCTCCATAAATGCATCTTTAGCCTTGTCCATCATTTCTTCATCTACAATAACTCTTTCTAACGTTTGTTTATCTAAATAAGTGTGAACCCCATCACCTTCCATATCTGGTAGGGCATACTCAACATAATCTATCCATAATTCTTCATTGCTTAATTTCGTATTATAGTATTTAAAGTAATAAGTAATACTCCCACTAATTTTTAGCCATAATTTCTTATTGTCCATATAAATCTCTCTCTTTCTTTATCTTTTTCTAGTATAAAAATCTAAATAAGACTAATGTCAATTTAATACTAAGAGCACGTTTCGTTAAACCTTTGCAAGTCTTTCTAATTCATCTTCACTGTATTTCATAAAATCAGCACTCCCAGAATAATTATGAATTTTTGAATTTAGTATTCTTTTCTCTTTAATCAAATCGTTACTAGATCTTAAACAATCTTTTACTTTATTTTCTAGTATCTTTTTAAAATAATTATAAGATTTAACTTTTATTTTTTCTTCATCATCTTTTTCAAGTGTTGTTAAAATTGACTCTTGTAATAATTTTTTATAAACACTATCCTTAAAATCATATTCATTAAAATCTCTTTTAAAGTTATCTAGTGTCTTTGTTGTAAATAACTTTTTATTTGGAATGTAAAAATTATCTTTCTCATTTTCTTTACAATTAATTGTGATTACATTTTCTACACAGTCGTTTAACTCTTCTTTCTTTTCACTTTTCAGAGCAGAAGTATTTACATTATTTTTAAAATAAACTTTTTTCTCATAATCATAAAGTATAAATTTAATTTCATCCACTTTTCTACCATTTTTTATTTCTTCTATATCCACTTTCATATTTCCAACTTGATTTATTTCCTTAACCGCCTGGTTTAGAACTCTTTGTTTAAAGTTCTTATATTCTGGATATTTGGTTTCTACTCCTAATATAAACCTTAATTGATCTATTTTAAAACTTTTAGTTATTAATGTATCCGTTCTACTCCACAACCTTAACAGCTCATACAACCTTTGAGCATAAAAACTTTTAAATTTAGTTAAGATATCTAAGTTTAAAGGAGCGTATACGGTATAATCAATTAAATGTCTATATAATCTATCTGCCAGCTTTATTTTAAAAACTTCTTTATTTACATTGTATTCACTTCCTGCAATTAAATTGTAATCACATTCTATTGTATCTCCATCTTCTCTTTTCTCAAACTCCAAAGATGTTTGTTTTAATATTTGTATTGTTTTTTTTATGTTTTGTAAAGTTCTTTGATTTTTGTTTGGGATAAGTTTTTTTATATCCTCTAACTTTATAACACAACTTAATTCTCCATTTTTTTCTTTTTGTGCAGTTAGCAAGCAGTAATAAAAAATTCTGTTTTGAATTGCTGTAACCTCATAACTTGTATGTACTAATTGCTTTGATTGCATTAATAATTCTATACAGTTATCATTTACTATAGTTTCATTCATAAAAATTCCCCTTTATATTATGGAATTGTTGCCTTTTTTATATTGGAATATTGGAAAATCAATATGTAAAATCAAAATAATAATTGATGTATAGTTAATTGTTCACAATATAAAAGGTAACAATTTGATACCCTTACATTATCTAAAATCTTATTTTTATTAAATTTCTTTCTCCACAGTAATTATAGCTAATAAATACGATGTAGGCAACGTGTTTTAATTTTTGTTACCTTTTTAAGTATTAAATAAGGTAACAGTTTAGGTATCAAACTGTTACCTTGCCGTATCAAATTGTTACCTTTAGGGTATCAAATTGTTACCTTATCGTATCAAATTGTTACCTTTAGGGTATCAAATTGTTACCTTATCGTATCAAATTGTTACCTTTCGTGCTTTGAACACCAGTTATGCCAATGGGTGTAGATGTTCCTAAATACTATTAAATACTAAAGAAATACTATTAAATACAAGAAAGTATATTTTTCCTTCTTTTTATAAAAAAATTTATATAATTTAAAACTATTATGTTTGTATAAAATAGGTATAAATTGGAATTTTATTTGAATTTCTTGTTTTAAAAAATTATAATTTAAATATATTGAAATTATAAAGGAGACTATTGATGAGTGAAAATATTAAAACTTTAATAATTATATTTAGTATTATAATTATTTCTTCTGTTTGTATTCTTTTAAAATCTAATTCAGTTAAATCTATTGAAACTTCTAAAAACATTAATTCATGTTCTTCCCAACAATCTAATGAAATAGATTCTATTTTAAAAACAAGAAAGTATACATCGCTAGAAGGTAAAGAGTATATTGAATATGATTTGCCTTACTCAACAAATGAAATAATGAAAAACGAAAAATTAATGTTACAACTTAGAGATAAATTAGAAAAGGAGAATACTTTTTTTACAATGTTAAAATTAAATGATGGAAATGGAATATTAGTTCAAACTAAGTTTCAATCATTAACAATAGGAGATTTAGGAGATGAATTTTTTTCAATAAATAATGTACTATATGATGGACATGTGTATAAAGATAATATTGTTTATTATAAATTTAAAGAAACCCTTCCTTATACTCCTAAATAAAATAAATACAAAGATGATTATTTAAGGGGGGTATGTCTATATTCATAACCCTATTTTCTTACGTTGGGATGCATCAAAATAGATGTAAAAATAATTACATCTTCTATAGATACATTGACATTTATCTTAATATATTCGTTATAAAAGTCGATATGGGAGTAAACTACAATTGTGAAATGAATTGTAGTTAAATTTGTTTTATAATTTATTTTAGAATTTGTATTATTATTTGTATTATAAATATTAATAC
>NZ_JAKEDR010000149.1 GCF_023653455.1 Paraclostridium ghonii | reverse complement strand
TTCTTTTTTTTGTTTTTTCTCCCTGCCCCTTCTTTTCCTCCTCTCTTTTCGTCCGCTGTGTCTGCTGTTTCTACGCGTACTTAATATATCCTCAGAGAAATCTATAGTTTTTACATTTATTCCAATCCCCAATACAATATAATTTACTCTCTCAATTTCAGCTGATAATTCAGTTAAAATACCACAAATTTTCTTTCCGTTTAATATTATATCATTAGGCCATTTTATACTGGCATCCACACCTAAATTACTTAATGCTTTAACTATACTAGCTCCTGCAATCAAAGTTACAAAAGGCGCATCCATAGGAAGTATATTTGGTTTTAATATTACACTCATCCATATACCTTCATGCTTTTTAGAATACCATTGTTTTCCTAATCTACCTCTTCCACTTAATTGCTCTTCACTTATAACTACCGTTCCATAAATAGCTTCATTAGCTATATTTTTAGCATAATTATTTGTAGAGTCTATAGAATCAAAATGTATTATTTCTTTCCCTATAAATATAGTATTAAGGTCATGTAATATATTTTCCTTACTTAAAATATCATCTGGAGACTCTTTTAATCTATATCCCTTTTTATTTACTGATTCTATCTCATATCCTTGCTCTTTTAAAATATTTATATGTTTCCATACAGCAGTCCTAGAAATTCCTAATTGCTTAGAAATTTCTTCTCCTGAAATAAATTCCAAATCACTATTTAGTAATAAATTAACAATTTTTTCTCTCAAAATAGCACCTCTATTCAATTAATAATCAAACTAAAGGCTAGGGAAACCCTAGCCTTTTATTTTTATTACTCATCTATTTTATCTTTATCATCATCTACATCGTTATTGTTAACGTCTTCATTTTTATTATTAGCATCTTCATCTTTAACTAGATCTAATTTTTCTTCTTTAAAATCAACTTCTATTGCATCTTCTTTATCGATAGTTTCTTCTGTTGTTGCATTTTCTAACTTAGGATCTAAAGATAATTCTTTATTAAATGCTTTTATAAATTGCTCTGCATCTAAAGTTTCGTGTACCAATAATGCTTGGGCCACATACTCTAATCTATCCATATTATCTGTTAATAATTGTTTAGTTTTTACATAAGCTGCAGCAACAATATCTTTTATTTCATTATCTATCTCAAATGCAACTTCTTCAGAATAATTTCTCTTGCTTCCTATACTATTTCCTAAGAATACCTCTTCTTCACCATCTCCGAATGTCATAGGTCCTAGTTTAGAACTCATTCCGTATTTAGTTACCATTTGTCTAGCTGTTGCCGAAACTCTCTCTAAGTCATTTGACGCTCCTGTAGATATATCATCTAAAGTTAACTCTTCTGCAACTCTCCCACCAAGTAAAACAATTATATTTTCCTTCATTTCATTCTTAGTAGCATAGAATTTATCTTCAACTGGAAGTTGCATTGTAAATCCTCCAGCTCTACCTCTTGGAACTATAGTAACTTGATGAACAGGGCTTACATGTTCAAGTATATGAGCACATACAGCATGACCCGCTTCATGATATGCTGTTAATTTTCTTTCTGGTTCACTTATAACTCTAGATTTTTTAGCAACACCTGCTATTACCTTAGTTATAGCTTCTTCTATAGTATCCATGTGTATTTTCTTTTCTCTTTTTCTAGCAGTAAGAATTGCAGCTTCATTCATTAAGTTTTCTATATCAGCAGGAGTGAACCCTGGAGTTCTTCTAGCTAAAACTTCAATCTTAACATCATCTGCTAAAGGTTTATTCTTAGAATGAACCTTAAATATAGCTTCTCTACCTTTTACATCTGGTGCTCCTACAACTACTTGTCTGTCAAATCTACCAGGTCTTAAAAGTGCTGGGTCTAATATATCCGGTCTATTTGTAGCCGCCATTATTATTATACCTTGATTAACACCAAATCCATCCATTTCAACTAGTAATTGGTTAAGAGTTTGTTCTCTTTCATCATGGCCTCCGCCAAGTCCTGCACCTCTTTTTCTACCAACTGCATCGATCTCATCTATAAATATTATCGCTGGAGCATTTTTCTTTGCATCTTCAAATAAAGATCTAACTCTTGAAGCACCTACCCCAACGAACATTTCAACGAAATCGGACCCACTTATACTGAAAAATGGAACTCCCGCTTCTCCTGCAACTGCTCTTGATAAGTATGTTTTACCAGTTCCTGGAGGTCCAACCATTAATATACCTTTAGGTATTCTAGCCCCTAAGTCTATATATTTTTTTGGATTCTTTAAAAAGTCGACAACTTCTTGTAAATCTTCTTTTTCTTCATTAAGACCTGCTACATCTTTAAATGTAACTCTTGTCTTATCATCATCTTTATGAACTTTAGCTTTAGATTTTCCAAAGTTCATAACCTTTCCGCCTCCACCTTGAGACTGATTCATAAATACAAACCATAATATTAAAACAAAGAAAAGCATAAGCAGTGATGGTATTATATCAAAGAACCAAGGAGTTGTTGGTTTTGGCGCTCCGATTAATTGTAATTTACCCTCATTAGCTTGTTTTAATAGTTCATCGGCAAGCTTCTGTGTCTGAATTTCTTCTGGTATGTATGTTTTAAACTTCTTATTTGTACTCTTTATAGTTCCCTCTACAATCGTGTCTTCTACAATCTTTATACTAGATATGTTTTCTTTCATAAGCTCTCTATAGACACTTGAAAACTTCATTTCTTCTACTTTTTCTGTTGGACTACCTGAGAACTGTACTATCCCCACGATAATTATAAATATAAGTAGATAGAAACCTGCTCCCTTTAAAATTTTATTCAAAAGAAGCCCTCCTTTCGTAAGTTGTTTTAATTTATAGTTTCTTAAAGGTAATCTTTAAGACTTCTTTTGTATTTGCATCAATTTTATAATTTTCATTAATCTTATAATCTCCAACACAAACCACTTCATCATTGTCTACCAATACAGGAATTTTACTTCTTTCTTCCCTAGGTATTTTTAAATCTATGAATAAATTTTTTAATTTCTTGCTTCCTCCCGCAAGTTTTATTTTATCCCCAGATTCTCTATTTCTTGCTATTATCCCTCCTTTAAATTTATCTAAATCAAATCCTTTAGAGGATTTATCAGCTCTCATACTTTTAAATCTTTCAATGCTCATTGTTTTTGTTTCTATAAAGACACCTGTTTCTTTTATTTTTATAATACCATCCTTAGGTACTTTATATTTAAAATTAACCTCTTCATAAGTTATCTCTTCAGTTGTAACCAATATGCTATCATCATTTCTATAAACAAATAACCCTCTAGGTAATACTAATTTTTTATTTATTTTGTCTATATTTTCTAAATTCAATACATCTTCTATATGCTTTTGGTCTACAAAATTAGTATCTCCTAAAATATACTTAATAGCATTTCTAATTATTCTACTTTTTATTGCTTTGTGTAAATCAATATACTTATCTAATATGATTTCAACACTTTCATTATCATTTAATTTTGAAACCTCTTCAAATTTTTTATTTCCTTCTTGTTCAATATAGTCACTATCTAACTTTAAATTATTACCCATTCTACATATAGATTCAATCACATTAGTATTAAAATTTTCTTGCATATACGGAATTAAATCTAATCTTATTTTATTTCTTGTATATATGTTTTCTAAATTTGTACTATCTATTCTCGGATTTAAATTATTTTCCTCACAATATGCTTCTATACTACTTCTTTCTATATCAAGGATAGGTCTGATTATAGTATCATCTCTTTTATATTCAATACCTTTTAAACCTTGTAATCCGGTCCCTCTCATCATTCTCATAAGAATAGTTTCAGCTTGATCATTTAAATTGTGTCCTATTGCTATTTTATTAGATTTAGTTTTTTGTTTTATTTCGTAAAACATTTCATATCTTAGCTTTCTAGCACCTTCTTCTATTGATAATCCGTGTTTTTTACAATACTCAGGCACATTTATTGATTTAACAAAAAACTTAATACCTAAATTATCACATAAACTAGATATATACATTACATCTTTTTGTGCTTCTATACCTCTTATTTGGTGATTTAAGTGCGCTGCATATATGGAAATATCGTATTCTTCCTCAATTTGTTTTAATACATGCAGTAAACACACCGAGTCTGGTCCTCCTGATAGACCTAATACTATTTTATCACCCTTTTGTAATAAATTATATTTATTTATAGTACTTCGTACTCTATCTACTATCATAAATCATACCTCTTATACTTAGTTTTTTGACTCAAGTATACTTTCTATAAAAACTTCTTAAATCCTTGTGCAAATTATTTTATTTTAAAACCTTGTTAAATAATATAATACCAAATAAATTAATCCAAGGGTAGTTTTTTTACATACATTTAATTCCATCAATATAAAATTCGTATTACTTAAATATAATTAAAATAATATCATACAATAAGAGTATAAAATACAATTTTGTAAAATTAATTTTTTAAGTAAGGAGTAAGCAAAAATGAAAAAATTTATATCAGTTTTAATTATATCATCTATATTTGTGTCTTTTATTTCAATTAATTCCCATTGTCTAGACAATTCTAAAAACTATAGAAAGACTGCTTATATTACATTTGACGATGGACCAAATAAAAATACTCCTGAAATATTGGATTTATTAAACAAGTATAATATGAAAGCAACTTTTTTTGTCTTAGAAGATAGAATAACCTTATATCCCGATGTTGTTAATAGGATGCTTAAAGAAGGTCATTCAATAGGTTTGCATGGTCAAAGCCATGAAAAAGCAGTATTTTATTCATCACAATCATCTGCTTTAAACGAAATTAATAATACAAGACATACGTTGAAAGAGTTGACAGGTTATGACACCAAACTAGTTAGAGTTCCTTATGGAAGTAAACCATATCTAACAAAGAATCAGTATGATAGTTTAGTTAACTCTGGTTACAATCTTTGGGATTGGAGTATAGACAGCACAGACACTCACGAAAATGCCACTGTGTCATCTATAGCTTCTAATACAGTAAACACATTGAAAGAGTCTGGAAATTGTGTTATCTTGTTCCATGATAAACAAACAACCGCAAAAGCCCTTTCTAGCGTATTAGAATATTTAAAAGATAATAATTATGAAATTAAAGTCATAGATCAAAATCAATCTCCAATGAATTGGTGGAATAGAAATTTCTATTAAGTTTAAAAGCTGACTAACTATTAGTCAGCTTTTTTAATTAAGCTCTTTTACATATATGTTTACTTTATTTACACCTTCAAATAATCCAGTTATACACATATTATATTCTATATCTAATTTAATGGTTTTATCAATTTTTTTTATATCTAATTTCGTAGTATTTATTTTTATATCAAATAAACCTTGAGGAGTTCTGTATTTTGTTATTGTCTCGCTACTCATAACAAATTTCATATTAGAATTAACTGCTCCAAATTTCTTTATTAAAACTTCATTTTCAGAAATTTTTATAGTAGTTGTTACGTGAGCTAATCCTTTTTCCAACTCTTCTTTATATACTAAATATATATCTTTATTTTTTTCATACATACTTCCTTTAGACATAACTTCTATAAAATCTTCATTTCCTAAATTATCGTACTGCTTTGTCTTCATAGATATACTTACGTCTATCATATTTATCCTCCATAATAATATAAACTCTAGGTATATTTTACCTAAAGTTTATGTTTTTGTTAGTATTTTTGTATCTCTATTTGTTCTATATCTTCTATTTCTCTGTTAAGGAATTCTTTCCCTATAGTCGCAAATCTTTCAGGGATATCAGATACGTAATACTTATAGTATCCTTCTTCCACTAAATTTTGATTTAATAAATCCTTTTTAGTTAAAATATTTTTTAAATCTTTAGCAGTTTCTCTAGCTGGATTTACTAAAGATATTTTCCCCTCAAGAACTTTATTTATAGTATTTTTCAAAAGAGGATAATGAGTGCAGCCTAATACTAAAGAATCTATATTTAAAGATTGTAATTCTTCTAAATATTTTTTAGATGTTAACTCTGCAACCTCTGTATTAGCCCACCCTTCTTCAACTATTGGAACAAATAATGGACATGCCTTTCCTATTATTTGTATTTTATTATCTAACTTATGAATTTCGCCCTCATAAGCTTTTGAGTTTATAGTACCTTCCGTTCCTATAACCCCTACAATTTTATTTTTAGTGGTATACGCAGCTGTTCTAGCTCCTGCTTCTATAACCCCTATTATAGGTATATCATATTTTGCTTGAGCTAATTCTAAACTTCTAGCCGTAGCCGTATTACAAGCTATTACTATTGCCTTAACACCCTTAGATATTAAAAAGTTAATCGCTTGAAAAGTATATTTAATAACTGTTTCTTTAGATCTTGATCCATAAGGTACCCTAGCTGTATCTCCAAAATAAACTATATTTTCATTAGGTAATATACTAGTTATTTCTTTTAAAACAGTAAGTCCCCCTAATCCCGAATCAAAAACTCCAATTGGATTATTATTCATATTATATGCACCTTCTTTTACTGTCTACCTTCTATAGCTAATTTTATTAAATTGTCTATAAGGTCAGTGTATTGTATTCCTGTTGCATCCCAAAGTTTTGGATACATACTTATATTTGTAAATCCCGGTAAAGTATTTATTTCGTTTATATATACTTCTCCAGTATTTTTATCTATAAAGAAATCTACTCTAGAAAGCCCTTTACCATCTATGCATTTAAAAGCATCTATAGCCATATTTCTTATTTTATCCATAGTTTCTGCATTGATGTTTGCAGGTATTTCTAACTTAGACACTCCATTTATATATTTGTCTTCATAATCATAAAAATCTTTTGCAGGTATTATTTCTCCAGCTATTGATGCTTTAACATCATCATTTCCTAAAACTGCAACCTCTATTTCTCTTGCATCTATGCCTTGTTCTAATACTATCCTTCTATCATACTGTAAAGCTTCATTTATTCCGCTTAACAGCTCATTTTTATTACATACTTTAGATATTCCTACACTAGATCCCATATTAGCAGGTTTAACAAATATAGGATAATCCAACTCACTTTCTATTCTATCAAGCTCTTTTTCCTTATTACCTTCAAATTCCCACTTAGTAGTGTAAGTATAATTAACTTGTGGTAATCCAATTTGTGAAAACACTTTTTTACATATAAGTTTATCCATTCCCACACTAGATGCTAAAACTCCACATCCAACATAAGGTATATTACTTATTTCAAACAAGCCTTGTATCTTTCCATCTTCTCCGTAAGGTCCATGAAGTACTGGGAATAAAACGTCAAGTTCCTTAAAACTGCTATCTTTAAATTCTATTCCCACCTTAGATTTTCCACTAGGTATTAAATTTATTTTTACATTGTCATCTGCTAGTTCTTCCCATTTTCCATTGGCTATATTTTCTGCTAGCCCACTATAATACATCCATTTACCGTCTTTAGTTATTCCTATTGTGTGTATATCATATTTTTCTTTATTTATATTTTTAAATATAGATGAAGCTGAAATTCTAGAAACATCGTGTTCTCCGGATTTCCCACCGAAAATTAATGCTACACTTAATTTTCTCATCTTATTCACCCTTCTAACTTGTATTTTTATAATTATATGCTTTTTTATTATCTAAGTGATTATTATAGTTCATTTGACAAAAAAAATAAAGGAGTAACAACTCCTTTATTTTTAATATTTAATTATTTAGCAAATACATGGTTTCCTATTCGTTTATATGGATCTAATGTTTTAATCCAGTTACATGTTGAAATTTGTGGATTCCAAAAATATATCGCTCCGCTTGTAGGATCACTTCCATATAAAGCTTCTCTAGCTGCTTTATATGCACTATCTGTAGGGTCTTTATATATCTCTCCATTATTCACCACAGAAAATGCATTCTTTTGATAAATAACATCTTTTATATTATCAGGAAATCTTGAATCTAAAACTCTATTTATTACAACAGCAGCAACAGCAACTTGACCTTCATAACTTTCTCCTCTAGCCTCACTAGATACTAATTTAGATAATAAATATAATTCATCATTTGTAATACTTATAACCTCTTTAGGTTCCGATTTATCTTCCTTACCATTACTAACAAATTTATTATTTTCAATTTTATAGCTATTTTGTACTTCATTTTCAGCAAATACAATATTTCCGTTAATTGTTAAAATTAGCAGAGTGCATATTGCTAAAAAAAATTTGGTGTGATACCTCATATTATAAAATTCACTCCTTTAAAATATATTATTTTTGATTTGATTTTAAATCTTCTAGTATCTCCAATATTTTAAATTTGATTTTTTTATTAGATGCTTTTTCCATATTCTTTCCTGAGATTAATTTATATTCTTCATCTGTTAATACCTTTTTTAACTTTTCATCTGTTTCTTTATCTATAACTCCATTCTTTTCATCAACAAAGCATAGCGGAGGAAACATAACACACCACCAATTTCTACCTTGTCCTTCACCTATAAGTATTCTTAAAGCTTTATACTCTCCGGCTGGTAAAACTATATTTGAATATTGTTTTGCAGGAAAATTAGTATATTCAAGATTAACCTTCACTTCATAAGTATACCCATTTTCTTCAATAATATTTTTAGATATTTTTTCTAAGTTTTTTTTCTGAGATAAAATTATTTTTTCACTTTCTTCAATACTATTTGATTTTTTTAACATCGGTTGTAAATATTTTATAACTTCATCTCTAACTTTTAATTTCAAAGCTTGATCTTCATCACTATCACTATTTGCTAAAACATGAAATCTTATTAATTTATCTTTATAATTGCTTGAAACCCTTTCAACTTTGTTTACTTCCCCAAATATATATATAGTACTCATTATAATCATAGTTATTAATAAAATGCTCAATCCTAATATTCTTAATTTTATCCTTTTCATAATATATATCCCCCTAATAT
>NZ_JAKEDR010000148.1 GCF_023653455.1 Paraclostridium ghonii | reverse complement strand
ACATTATATTCACTTAACAACCTCCTAACGTATTTAATATAATTGTAGTTAAGGAAATTTCAAATATCAATATATTAAAAATTACCTATGTGAGAGTGCCAAAAACAAATATGATCTTAAAATAAATGTTATATCTAGATTTAAGATGATAAATAGTAACTATGATATAATTTATTGTATAGGTTATTTAACAATTATTATATAATATTAAACAAAGATGTTTTTGATATGGGATAAACAAATATGGTGTATAGATATAGGGGGAATTTAATATGAATACAGCAACATTTCTAGAAATATTAACAGTCGCAGAAAAACTAAAATGCAATACTAGGCACTCATGGACATCGAGCGGACGTCATGAAAGTGTAGCAGAACATAGTTGGCGTATTGCATTAATGGCATTATTAATGCGTGATGAATTTCCAAATATTGATATGGACAAGGTAATTCGTATGTGCTTGATTCATGACTTAGGTGAAGCATTTACTGGCGATATTCCTGCTTTTGAAAAAAGAGAAGAAGATAGTGAAAAAGAGGATGAGGCATTTTTTGAATGGATTAAAACTTTCCCCAATCCTTACAGTGAGGAATTCACAGGACTTTTAAAAGAAATGAATGAACGTAAGACTGAGGAATCAAAGCTTTATAAAGCATTAGATAATTTAGAAGCAGTGATTCAGCATAACGAGGCAGATATTAATACTTGGATTCCACTAGAATATGATTTACAGTTTACTTATGGTGCGGATAAGGTGGAATTTTCCACTTATTTAAAAGAGCTGAAAAAAGAAATAGATCAAAGAACTACTGAAAAAATAGTTCAAAAAAGTGAAGCTTAATTATTTAGAATAAATAACAGATATTACCTAGAAAGTTAAGCTGTTAATTTTGATTTCATGTGTATTTTATTAAATGGAGTGAAGTAAAAATGTATAAAGAACTTCTTAAATTATTAAAATGTCCAAAATGCAATAGAAAATTAGCTCTGAGCGTTTAAAAGAAAGAAAATCATGAGATATTGGAAGATAAGATGATAATCATGATTGGGATGATATAATTAGAAAGGTTATATATAAATAACTATATAATATATATACGGAGGTGTTTTAATATGTTACTATGGACTATGGTTTTTATTGGGATTTTAATCTTCATTTCTGGAATTTACTTTCTTACGAAAAACTATAAGCAGTGTAAATATATAAAAAAATATGGAGAATTGTCTTATATGGGATTATCATTAATCGTTCTTGGGGTTATATTATTAATGGAGCCAGTATTTACGAAATTGCCTGGAATTTTAGCTGGAGTTCTACCAGTTATTATAACTTTATTTATTTTTAGGATAGCATCACAATTATTGTTAAAACCTAAGTTTTTAAAAAAATAAATACAAATTTATAAGTAGATGAAAAGAACAATTTTAATATATTAAGTGGAGGAATATTTTATGAGCATAACATATGAATTATTTTTTCAAATATTTAATACAATTTTACTTATAGTGATACCTATATGCGTTTATAAATTAATAAAAAAAATTGTATCTAATAGAAAGCTAGTAAATCAAAGACTTACTGTAATTGAGAAAAAAATAGATAATCTTAAATAGGGGAAATAAAAGCAATAAATGAAAAAAATAAAAAATAATTGAATAAATAAGGCTATGGTGTATTCATGGCCTTATTTTTATGCGAATATTAATGTTATAAAAATTGTAAAAATATATTATGAATTAATTGTTTTAGACTTAATTTTACTCATATTTAATGAATACAAGACAGTTGCAATTAAAGAACTAATAGTCGTAACATAAAAACCGTAGTGAGCAGTGCTAAAACTAACCAATATATCAAGTTCACCTGTTATAGTCATGATATGCCAACTGAAAAATAAATATATACAAGATAATGGAATTAATAGTAATGATATAAAATTAGCGATATTAACTACTTTAGAACGTTTTTTTATAAAAATCAAAAATATAGAACTCAAAATACCCGTACTTAATAACGGTGATGATAACCACACCAAACCATTAGTATAATCTATATCACTATCGAAGAAAAACCATGGTAAAAATAAACCGACTATACTAATCAAAATTAACACAATGGTTGTTTTATTATATTTATCATCTATACAACATTCTCCTTTCATGATATTTACAATAATTATTATAAATATAGCTTAAATATAAAGCGATTGTCTACTCTCTAAAGCCTTTTATTAAAAAATTCACTATAGCTATAAGTTTAAAGGAACAATTAATATAAATATGTTAGACGTATGCCTGTAAAAAATTACTTAATAAAAAAGATTTAGTTTCTAGTGATGAGTTATCTGAATATGGGCTTAATCCTGCTAAGTAGATTATTTAGCATGTATACCTAATCGGATTAACTTCATTTAACCATTTTTAAAAATGTCCTTGATAAAGGGTATATTTTACTATATCATACCTATTTAGTTTATTTTTTTGTTTTATTATTAGTTTTTTTTAGTGCATTATTAACTTCTTTATAAACAGATTCTTGATAAGAGTCAGTATAAGTTTTTGAATCTTTGATTAATTCGTCGCAAAAGGCTGCTACGTCATTTCCAGTAACTTCTAAAGCGCATTTTCCTAAGGTTACACCTTCTTCAAAAAAATCAACAATCCCTGAGAGTAAATCTATACTTTCGGTTAAATCAACAGGGCCCACCTTAAAAAGATATTTTTGAATCTCTTTATAAACAATCTGATAATCCTTTGGAAGTGATTTGACACGTGATATGTGTGCTTTCCATTCCTTTTTATCTTTAATTATATATTGTATTTTCATTTTGACCTCCTATTTACCTAATTTTTTTGCTATATTATTATTTAGTTTATTACGCCACTTATCACGAAAACAATTTGAACCATATTCACCAATCAATGCGGAACAAAAGCTTTTAATATCGTTACCTAAAGCATCTTGTGCACTCTGACCATGTGCAGATGTTTCTTCAAGAATGTCAAGGGTATTATCAAGAATAGGAATTAAGTTACGACCAGTGAAATTTGAATGAGACAAAAGATTTTCCTTAATTTTTTTCCATGCATCTTGATAATCTGTAGGTAATTTTGTTGCTCTAGCTTCAAAACTTTTCAATTTTTTTGTTATATCATTACCTGTTATTTTTTCAAAAAATGTCATTACTTCATCTCCTTTAATTCATTAATTTTAGTTGAAACAAATTTCCATTTTTCCCAAAACTTCCTCAATTCCTCATGTCCTGCATTATTTAGCGTGAAAAACTTTCGTGGTGGTCCTATATCCGATTTCTTTTTTGTAGTTTCTACTAATTTATTTTTCTCAAGTCTTACCAATATGGTATAAACGGTTCCGTCTACGACATCTGAAAATCCAAGTTCATTTAGCCTTCTAGTAATCTCATATCCATATATTTCCTCACGGCTGATTATTTCAAGAACACAACCTTCCAGTGCACCCTTCAACATTTCTGTTATATTTTCCATATTATTTACCTCTATCCATATAGTAGTAATAAGTGTTACTTATTACTACTATATAGTATAACTTAGTAGGTAGTGTGTCAATATTGATATATGTTTTTGGTGTTTCTTTTTGCTAATAAAATTTAGAATGATATTGAATATAATATTAAAGACTAGTTTACTAGATAAACAGTTAATGGATGTGGTGGTAGTAGATTTAAACCTTCATTAGCCTATGTATAAGTTAAACTAAGATATATTTACCACTTGAGTACGATATTTTACCACTTACCATAATTAGGTTTACAAATAACTTAAAATAGGTAAAATCAATAGTGTGGAGAGTGAGAAGATGAAGATTGAAATAGAAATTGACGAAAATATAAAAGAAGATAAATTCATTATAAAGTGTAAAGAATTAACTGATGATATTAATAAAATACAAAAAGCTATAAAAGAGATTTTAGAAAAAAAGATACAAATTACATTTTATAAAGATAATGTAGAATATTATATTTCACTTGGAGAAGTACTATTTTTTGAAACAGAAAATTCAAACATAAATGCTCACACCAAAGAAAATGTGTATCAAGTAAAGTATAAGCTATATGAACTAGAAGAAATCTTACCCAATAATTTTATGAGAGTATCAAAGTCCACTATCTTAAATGTAGATTTAATTTATTCTGTTACTAAAAATATTACATCATCTAGTATAGTAGAATTTCAAAACACTCATAAGACTGTGTATGTTTCAAGGTATTATTATAAACCATTAAAGTTAAAATTATTAGAAAAGAGGAGATAGTATGAGAAAAGATAGAATTTTATGGGGTTGCTTATTAGTATTAGGCTCAATTGGGATGATATTTGGAAGGTTAGATTATTTCCCAGATATAAATATTTTTAATATAATTGTAGCAGTTATACTTTTAGGAATATGTATTAAAAATATATTTAGAATGAACTTTCCGGGAATATTATTTCCAATAGCGTTTATTGGAATAATATTTGATGATCAATTGGGAATTACAGCTATTACACCATGGACATTATTAGTTGCAACAGGGCTATTAAGTGGAGGGCTTTCTATGATTTTTAGTAGAGCAAGTAAGTATAAGCATGGATTTTCATATAATAAAACTGACTGGGATTCTTATAAATATGAAGAAATTGACGTTGAGGATGAGGGGCATATAAAATTATACACATCATTTGCAGGCAGTATTAAATATATAAATACTGATAAGTTTGAACAAGCTGATTTAAAATGTAGCTTTGGGTCTATGAAAGTATACTTTGATAATGCAACTCTTAAAAATAACAGAGGTATAGCAAGAATAGATGCATCATTTTGCGGGGTAGAGATTTATGTACCTAGAGAATGGTCAGTAGAAAATGGCATAAGTTCCTCGTTTTCAGCAGTTGATGAAAAATTTAGAAGAAATTACAATTCAGAATGTGTACTTACCTTAGTTGGTAATGCTAGTTTTTCTAGAGTAGAAATAATATATATTTAATATTAAAATTTAATAAAAATATAGAAAAAATTAGATGGTGTCATAAATATGACATCATCTTTTGTATTACACAAGAAAATATCTATTTTAGTGACCGTATAAAATTATATGCTATCATGTAATTAGTAAATATTTAAAATATATATACTTTTAAGCAACTAAGGGGGGAAATAGGTGAGATTTAAAGAATATGGAGATAGTCATTTACCAACAATAATTTTATTGCATGGTGGGGGATTAGCAGATTGGTCATTAAAAAATATAGTAGAAAGTTTTAAAGAAACATATCATGTAGTAACACCGATAATAGATGGGCATGGGGGAGAAGATAATTTTATTAGCATAGAAGATAGTAGTGAAAAACTTCTGAATTATATTGATAATCATTTAAATGGAAGCGTTTTTGCATTAGGAGGCCTATCTATTGGAGCTCAGATAGTTATAGAAACCTTATGTAATAGATTAGATATAGCTGAAAATATTATTATAGAAAGTGGATTAATATATCCTATAAAAGGGACTAAAATATTTATGGCACCTATAATCTCAATGAGTTATGGACTAATTAAGCAACGATGGTTTTCTAAAATGCAATCAAAGTCATTATTTGTTCCTGATGAACTATTTGAACAATATTATAATGATAGTCGAAGAATGACTAAAGAATCTTTAATAAATATGATAATTTCAAATGGAACTTATAAATTGAAAAAGAGTAGACTAAATACAACTGCAAAAGTGTTAATTTTAGTAGGAGAAAAAGAGGCTAATATAATGAAAAAATCAGCCATTGAGCTTAATAAGAGAATAAGTAATAGTAAATTATGCATAATCCCAGGAATGGGACATGGAGAAATAAGTCTGAATTATCCTACTAAATATGTTGAACTTATGATGGAATTATTTAAAAGTGAAAAGATAAGTAATTCAATTTATTAGAAAGTTAATCAAAACTTATTAAAAAAATTGGAATGAAAACTTATAAAGAAGATAACGAATGTGTTTGGTGGAGATTAAAAAAATGGCAATTAAAATATTAAGGAGAATTTATTTATGGATAGTTTAGTTATAGATGGAGATTATAAAAATTCTTTTATTTCAACATCTGAAGAATCAGAGATGTTAAGAATAGAAAGTAGTGAAGGTAGCATTGAGCTTTCTAAAAATAGTATCAATAAATATGAAGTTATATATATTGACTATAAAAAAAGTATTATAGACATAGTAGCAAGGATTATTATAGCTTGTTGCCTTATAGGTGGACTAGGATTATTAGCTTGGTTTACAGCTAGCAATACACATGAGTCATATCGTATAATTGATCTTGAGCTTAAAGATGGAAAGAAAAGTAGAATTAAGATTAACAAGAAACAGTTTAAACAATTTATTGGAATAATATAGGATTTGATTTATTCAAGTAAATAAAAAACATAGGATTAGTGAACACATTATAATCTATAAACTATGATATATTAAGTAAATATAAATTTAATTAAGGGGATGTATATTTTGATAAAAAGAATAATGCTAGTAGGGGTTATAGTATCATCTATAATTATCAGTGGATGTGGATTAAACTATATGAGTTATTTATACTCTAATAACAAGAAGATTTCAAGTGATAACTCTTTTTCTGCAAACAATACAAAACAGACTTTAGATAAACATGGGTATGTTGGTAAATTGGAGTTTGAAGGAGTAGATACTATATGGAGCTATAATACAGAAACAGATACAGAAGTTGAAATTTCATACCTACTATCAGTAACGAAAGGAAAGGCAAAGTTAGTTTTAATAAAACCTGATGGAGAAGTAGAAACAGTTTTTGAAAGTAAAGATAATAACAAACAATCAAAAACCAATTCAACAAAACTATCATTAACAAAAGGTGAAAATAAAATAAAATTAGTTGCAAAAGATAATGCTAACATTGAGCTTAAAATAGATGCATCAAAGGGAGATTTATATAAAGTGGGATTTGATAAGTAAACATAAAATTATTATTTCAAGGGGGTATGACTATATGTTATAGCCCTTTTTGTTTTTAACAAATAAGGTGTAGGCCACAATGAAATTATTATTGTTAAGTAGACAGTGGAAATAATAAAAATTAGATAAAATAAATTTAAAAATCTTAATATTTAAGCTTTGTGTATAAATTAGAAATATGAAATTTTAGAGAGTTAGATTTTTTATAAAGAGATGTTATAATTATAGATATAAAAGTAAAAGTTGAAGTAGAGAGTGATTTTGAATATAGATAAGTTGAGTATAGAGAATGTAACAGGGAAAACTCATGTATTAAAATTTATATATTCAATATGTAAAAATATATCTAGAAGTGAGAAGGATTTATATGATATTGCAGAGCAGTTTTTTAAAGTTGATCCAGAAAAATTAATTAGAAACAGTGAGAAAAAATGTGCTAAAGTACATTTGAATTTATTTGATAATAATGTGAATTTCAAAATTGAAAAAAAGAAGGAAGATATTTTGAAGTTATAGATTCTGATCAATATTTAAATACAAATACAATATTTATACAAGCAAAAGAAATGCTATCTCATTCTAAAGGATTTTTGGCACTTAACAATAAATATAATATGCAATTTGATAAAACATATGTAGATATAATTACTAATGCCGAACTTCCTGAAACAAAAGAAGTATCGCCTATAAATAAAAAAATATTAGACATTATATCAAAAGTAATAGAAGGAACTGTAATATATGAAAATGATACTTTTTACATGTTAAAAGATGATAAAAGAAAAATAGAATTTTCATTAGAATCAGAAGGACTTCGTAAATTTGGTTTACTATATAAGTTAATAAGAAATGGAGTTATAGAAAAAGATACCATACTTTTATGGGATGAGCTAGAAGCTAATATAAATCCATCGATTATACCACTGCTTGTAGAGATCTTACTAGAATTACAAAGAGAAGGAGTTCAAATGTTTATAGCAACACATAGTTATAACTTACTAAATACTTTGAAATAAAAAGAGATAAAACAGATAAAGTTCTTTTTCATAGTTTATATAAATCTGAGAATGGAGTTAGATCACAAAGTAATGAGTATTTTGGAGCGTTAGACAACAACATTATAATAAAAGCAGAATTAAAACTTTTAGATGATGTAGTAGAATAAAGTTTTGAGGATTAACTTATGAAAAGTATTAGTTGAAAATGCAAGAATGAAAAGAACGCATATTTGCATTTTTTTGTAAACCAATATATGCTTTAAATGTAAATTTAGATTTATAGAGTTATTAAAGAAAAATTTTACATGGGTTATAATTAGGAGGTTAAAATGGATAAAAAAGTTATAATAGAAAAAACTATAGAATTTGTTAAAGAAAAGCTCAAAAATGAAGGGAGTGGGCATGATTGGTATCATATAGAAAGGGTGTATAATTTATCAAAATATTTAGCTAATAAAGAAGGTGCGGATAGCTGTATAGTAGAATTAGCTGCATTGCTTCATGATATAGAAGATTGGAAGTTTTCAGATACAAATGAAACATCAACTGAAATAACTGAAAAATTTCTTAAATCATTAAAAGTAGAAGAATCAGATATCATAAAAATTACAAACATAATAAAGTCTATGTCATTTAAAGGCGGAGTAGTTAATTCAAAACAAAATACTATAGAAGGTATGGTTGTTCAGGATGCAGATAGATTAGATGCAATAGGGGCAATCGGAATTGCTAGAGCCTTTACTTATGGAGGATATAAACATCAAACAATATATAATCCAGAAATAAGTCCTAGAGAATTTAAATCGATAGAAGATGTTAAGAACAAAGAGAATCATACTATAAATCATTTTTATGAAAAGTTATTAAAATTAAGGGATTTAATAAATACGGATTCAGCAAAAGAAATAGCTGATAAAAGACATGAATTTATGAAAGAGTATCTAGATGTATTTTATTATGAATGGAACTTTAATACACACGTTTAAATTAAATATAAAATATTAAAAATAGGAGTCATTATATTTATAATAAATACAACCTATG
>NZ_JAKEDR010000147.1 GCF_023653455.1 Paraclostridium ghonii | reverse complement strand
TATTTAAGTGGATATAAAATTGTATTAAAAGATAATAAATTTAAATTAAAAGTAAACTATGAACTTTTAGAAAAGAATCATTAAATTATAAAAATTAGACACTTAAATTAAAAATTTAAGTGTCTAATTTTGGCTTGTAAGCTCACTTAAAAACATTTCAAACATAACTCCGTCATTTTTATCAGTATTAAAATTAGATGTATATAAAATAACCTTACTAATAAAGTTATTAGCTTTAATTACACTATTTTTCAATGAGTGTCCATTCAATAACATACCAGTAAGGATGGAAGTAAATATGTCTCCAGTTCCACTATAAGATATATTGTTAAAAGGAGAAGATGTGAAATATATTTCATCTAGTAATTTGTCAAAAGATAAATTATAAATTCTGTCTTCAATTTTTATACCAGTAATAACAACTTTACTAGGCCCTAAATCAGAAACTTGTTTTGCAATATGTATAAGATTAGATTTTTTTAATTCTATATTTTTAAAATCTTCTTCAATTAGTATAAGAGCCTCTGTTAAATTAGGTGTAACTATATCTGATTTTTGTACAAGACTCTTAATTTTTTTACACATATCAATATCGAATATAGGATATAAATCTCCATCATCCCCCATTACAGGATCTACGATTACTAATGAATTTTTATTTTCACCTATAAAACTTAAAACTATATCGATTTGATCTTTAGACCCTAAAAATCCACTATATATACAATCAAAACTTATATCAAGATCAGTCCAAATGTTTTTATAGTTATTCATTTCATTTGTTAAATCTAAAAATGAATACTTTGGAAAATTTGTTTGACTTGACAGTATAGCTGTTGGAAATGGGCAACACTGAACTTTTAAAGCTGAGAGTATTGGAAGTGCTACAGTTAAAGAACATCTTCCTATTCCGGATAAATCATGGATAGCAGCTACCTTTTTTACCATAAAACAAAACTCCTTTAAATAAAGTATAAGTATATATTACTATTAAAATAGATCAATTTATATATAAATGTAAAATAAATAAATTGTATTAATACAATTTTATAATGTAGTGTAAGTAAATGTAATAAATATTATTATATATGGTTAATATAAATCTAAAAAAGGAGTAAAAATTTTATGAAGTATATAATACTTTTAATTGGATTTATAGTATTGATAAAGTGTGCTGATTTCTTTGTTGTTGGAGCATCTTCAATTGCAAAGTCATTAAATATACCTACAATAATAATTGGGCTTACAATAGTTGCATTTGGAACAAGTGCACCAGAAGGAGCAGTAAGTATTTCAGCAGCTATGAAAGGTCAAAATGATATAGCTATCGCCAATGTAGTAGGATCAAATATTTTTAACCTATTATGTGTTTTAGGCGTATCTGCTATAATAGCTCCTGTAAGGGTTCAAAAAACAACTATAATAAAAGAGTTCCCATTTGCACTTCTAGCATCTTTGGTTTTACTTATATTATCTCATGATATAAAGTTTCAAGGATATAATGAAAATGCACTTACAAGATCTGATGGACTTATGTTATTTGCTCTATTCTCTATATTTATGTACTATTTATTAGAGATGGCTCTAGCATCTAAAGAAGAAATGGATGTTGAACAAGGTAATTCAAGAGATCCTATTGTAAAAAGTATATTGCTAAGTATAGGTGGAATCATAGGGATTATAATAGGCGGAAATTTAGTTGTAGATAGTGCGACAAATATAGCTATTGATTTAGGAATGAGTGAAAATTTGGTTGGACTTACTATAGTTTCTATAGGAACATCACTACCTGAATTAGTAACGAGTATTGTAGCTGCTAAAAAAGGTGAAAGTGATATTGCTATGGGAAATATAATAGGGTCAAACATATTTAACATATTATTTGTTTTAGGCTCATCATCAATAATACACACTATACATGTTCAACCTATAGTATTCGTTGATATGATTATTATGTTCTTTGTTACAGCAATGACATATATATTTGCTATAAGTAAAAAGCAGGTAAATAGATTTGAAGGTATAATTTTGATTTTTACATATGTAGTGTATATGATTTTTATAATCATTAGACAATAAATTATAGCGAAAGACTATATCTAGATTAATAAATATCGTTTTTTACTATTTTACATAAAAATACCAAATGTGATAAAATCTGATGTAAATAGTGAAATTATGGGGGAGTGAAATTAAATGATATCTTTACCAGAAAAGTTCGAAGAATTTAGTGAAGCTAGAAGAAATGGATTTATAAAAGCGAAAGAATTAAAAGAGAGCGGAAAAAAATTAGTTGGAGTATTTTGTGCATTTACTCCAGTTGAGATACCTATGGCTGCAAAAGCTGTAACAGTTGGTGTTTGTGGAGTAAGTGAAGAACCAATAGCATCAGCTGAAAAGGTTTTACCAAGAAATCTTTGTCCACTTATAAAATCAAGTTTTGGACATGCAATAACAGATACTTGTCCATATTTTTATTTTTCAGATTTATTAATTGCAGAAACTACGTGTGATGGTAAAAAGAAAATGTATGAAGAATTATCAAAAATAAAAGATCTACATTTAATGCAACTTCCAAATAGTAAAAATGGAAAGTATTCATTTGAACTTTGGAAAAATGAAATAGTAGTTTTAAAAGAAGAAATAGAAAATAAATTTGGAGTGAAAATAACTGAAGATGATATAAGAGATGCTATAAAAGATAAAAATGAAGAAAGAAGGTTGCTAAAAGAGTTTTATGAATTAGGTAAATTAGTACCACCTCCAATGAATGGGTTTGAGATGTATCAAGTTTTATACAATTCAGGATTTAAATTTGACAGAGATGAGTTAAAACAAAGCATAAAAGATTTAACAGCGTCTATAAAAGAAAAATATGAAAAAGGTGAAAGACCTGTAAGTGAAGATAAGCCAAGGATTCTTATAACAGGATGTCCAATAGGTGGTGTAAGTGAAAAAATAGTAAAAACTATAGAAGAAAGTGGAGCTGTAGTTGTTGGATACGAACTTTGTGGTGGAATAAGATCCAATGATGAGCTAGTAGATGAAAATAATCCAGACCCAATAGATGCAATTGCTAAAAAATATATAAACATAGCTTGTTCATGTATGGTAAATAATGATGCAAGAATAGAGTTAATAGATAGACTTATGGATGAGTATAAGATAGATGGAGTTATAGATGTTGTACTTCAAGCATGTCATACGTTTAATATAGAAAGCTACAGAATTAAACAATTTGTAAATAATGTTAAAAATAAGCCTTACATGGCAATAGAAACAGATTATTCTAAATCTGATACAGAACAATTAAGAACTAGGTTTGAAGCTTTTGTAGAAATGATAGACTAAATAGGGGGATGTTATGTATAGTATAGGTATAGACTCTGGGTCTGTAGCAACAAAAGGTATTTTATTTGATGGAGAAAAAATAGCCCGAAAAATTATAATACCAACAGGTTGGAGTCCTAAAAGTACATCGCTAGAAGTTTATAAAAAACTTATTTGTGATATAGACAAAGATAAATTAAAAAAAGTTATAGGAACTGGGTATGGAAGAGTTAGTATGGACTTTGTAGATAAGAAAGTTACAGAAATAACATGCCATGCAAAAGGAATACACTTTTTAAACAATAATATAAGAACAATATTAGATATAGGTGGGCAAGATAGTAAGGTTATAAATTTAGATGACTGTGGAAATGTATCAAACTTTATAATGAATGATAAATGTGCAGCAGGAACAGGGAGATTTTTACAAGTCACATCTAATTTATTAGGAAGTGATGTAGAGAGCATTGATAAATTAGCAAAAGATTCTATACCACAAGATATATCAAGTATGTGCACTGTTTTTGCAGAATCAGAAATTATTAGTTTGCTAGCTAAAAATATATCTAAAGAATCCATAGCATCAGGAATACTTCAATCTATAGCAAATAGGTCAGAGGCTATGTTGTCTAGGATTGATATATTAGATGATATAGCATTTACTGGAGGAGTTGCTAAAAGTAGTGTTTTAGTAAAGATGATTGAAAAAAATTTAGGTAAAAAAATATTCATAGCTGAGGATACTCAAATAATAGGAGCATTAGGAGCTGCGATTATTGGATATAAAAAATAAAAGGATGGGAAATTCCCATCCTTAACTTATGCAACAGAACTTTTAAGTTCATCATTTTCATCTGATAATTTTGTAATACCAAATCCTGTAGCAGCTAAAGTCAATGAAATTAAAGGACATAGTAAATTGAAAAATGCAAATGGTAAAAATGCAAATGAACCAACTCCAAGAGTAGCACTCATGTATGCACCACATGTATTCCAAGGAATAAGAGGAGATGTTATAGTTGCACTGTCTTCTAATGCACGAGAAAGATTTTCAGGGCGAAGACCTTGCTTTTTAAATGCTTCTTTATACATACTTCCAGGTAGTACTATTGCTAAGTACTGATCAGCTACTGCTAAATTAGTTCCTATACACGTAAAGATAGTTGCAGCAACTAAACCAAAAGTTCCTTTTGCAAATTTTAATATAGCAGAAGCTAAAGCTTCTAACATTCCAGTCTTTTCAAGTATTCCACCTGTAGTTAATGCACATAACATAAGTGATACTGTACCTAGCATACTATCAAGTCCACCACGAGTTAATAGTTCATCGACAAAGGCCATTCCACTATTTGATGTATAACCAACTTGAGCAACCTCTAAAACTTCTTTAATTGAAGTACCCTGGAAAATTATAGCTACGAAGCCTCCAAGTAATGTACCTATAATTAATCCTGGAACAGCGGGAACTTTAAATATAACCATTACTATAACCATAACAGGTATTAGCAGTAACAAAGGAGATAGTGTATTATAATTTGAAGCTAAAGCTTGTTGTATTTGTAAAATTTGACTATTATCTATAGTTTGACCTGCATATCTAAATCCAATTACAGCATATATAATAAGTGAAATAACATATGCTGGTATAGTTGAGTAAAGCATGTGTTTTATATGTGTAAATAAATTAGTACCAGCCATAGCAGGAGCTAGGTTTGTTGTATCTGAAAGTGGAGACATTTTATCTCCAAAGTATGCACCTGAAATGATAGCACCAGCTATTATTTCTTTAGGAATTCCAAGAGCACTTCCTATACCTAAAAGAGCTATACCTATAGTACCAACTGTAGTCCAAGAAGAACCTGTAGATATAGATACTATAGAACATATTATAGTTGTAGCAACTAAAAATATTCCTGGAGAAATTATGTTTAGTCCCCAATATATCATACTTGGGACAACTCCTGAAATTATCCATGTACCAATTAACATGCCTACAATTAATAAAATTATAATAGCTTGCATAGTAGAGTTTATAGTTGATAATATACCTTCTTCAAGTTCTTTCCATGTAAAGCCTAATTTAAATATAGCAATAAATCCACAGAAGACACCACCTAATACTAAAGGTATATGAGCGGAAAGTTCTAATTTAGTCAATGATATAGATAGTATAAAAACTAAAAATCCTATACACAAAATCGAATCGCCGAGTGAAGCTTGTCTTTTTTCTTTTTTTAACATAACTTAACCTCCAAATAATGTATTGAGAATATAACGTGAAATGGAGAATGATACTGAAAAAGGCCTAAGAATATAAAGAGATACTCCTAGACCTGAAATTATAGTTTCAATAATATAATAACGTTAATCTAAAGATAGCCCTCCACATAAAGTGACAGTGTTATATATCTTATACATAACCCCAACATATAAGTTTTAAGCTTAACTTATACATTTCGGCATCATTCCCTTTCCTATTAAATCATAGGTGCTTTACCTCAGTAATAGTACTATTTAATGATGCGACCTCTACCATTTAGTTATATTCTGTTTAATTTTATGTATTTTATTATAGCATATTAAATGAAATTGTAAATAAAAATTTAAATTTTTAAAGTTAAAAAATAGCCTATCTTTATAGATAGGCTATTTTTTAACTTAAAAAATTTGGACCATATGTTTCTTCTATTTCACGTCTTAACTCATTAGGGCTATTAATTCCATCGCTCATTGCCTTTGCAAGGATATTAGCTTTGTCATAAGGAGCCATCCAAGAGAAAACACCTCCAAGGCAATTATCTATAACATATTGAGTCTTTAGATAAATAGACAACATATCGTCATAAGACATAGCAAATTCATTATCTTTTACTAAATATGGAACTTTGGCTTCTTTGTCAAATTTATATACATATCCATTTTTATTTATGAAATCTTTTCTAAGTTGATCATATGATTTAGTTATTTTAGCACCTAACCTACCATAGAAAGGAATTCCCATTAATATTTTTTCAGATGGCATTCCAGCCTCAATTAAGTTATTTATCATTATATCTACACTATATCCTGGTAAAGAAAGAGGAGACGTATATAAGTTTGATTGATGTCTTTGACCTTTCTCTCCAGTTTCGCCAGCTGTAAAGTCATAACTCATTAAATTAAAATAATCAACTAAAGGAGCTATTTTATCTATCTCTGCACTTTTAGTTATATATTCTTTTGATCCAGTACCTGCAACGGTTAACCATTTATTTGAGCCAATTACATCTCTAAGTGCTGTTAGTAAAAGCGTAAAATTTTCCCTATCTTGAGGTCTAGATTTAATACCTCCACCACTAGTTCCAGGATACTCCCAATCTATATCTATACCATCTAAGTCATACTGTTTTATAAGTGAGTTTGCTTGTCTAGCAAAGTTATATCTAGAAGCTGGAGTTAATGCAGCATCTGAAAAACCATCTTGACCCCATCCTCCAATAGCTGCAATTACTTGAAGATCAGGATTGCTATTACGAAGTGAAACTAGCTGACGCAAGTAACGAGGAGTTGGGACAAATAAAGTACCATCAGGTTTTATCTCAACAAATGCATATGCCACAAAATCAAGTAAAAATGGATCAACAGTAGTCGGATCTCCTAAAACATACGTTCCTACAACCCTACTTAAATCAGGACAATTAGGATTAATTGGAATAGTATTTTTAGGGGAGTCTATTTGAGGTCTACATTTAGAATTGGACTTAGTGTTATAGTCTAAATGTTTATTGTTAGTATCTTTGTCATTTATAAAACATAAATACCAATCCATACAACTTTTGTTTTTGTCACAGCTTTTAATTCTTTCCTTTAATTCTTTAAAAGTTTTTGGAGGTGGTAATATAACAGGCATTCCAGGAAGCCAATTTGCAGGTGTAAAAACATTGTGTTCGTCTGAAGTTTGAAGAGCATCTATTATTCTAACTATTTCAGGAATATTTCTGCCTGTAGTTAATGGATAATATAAGATTGTTCTTAAAATTTGATTTGGGTCTATTATAAAAACGGATCTTATTGTAGATGAATCACTCATTTGTTCTGAAATCATTCCATATAACTTAGAAATTTCCATTTTTCTGTCATCTATTACAGGGAATGGAATTTCAATACCTGTATGCAAAAATATATTATATAACCAAGCTAAATGTGAACTATTACTATCAACACTAAGTCCTATAAGTTCAGTATTTCTTTTTTGGAAATTACAATAATATTTTGCAAAAGATAAAAATTCTGTTGTACATACTGGTGTGAAATCTCCAGGATGAGAAAACAACACAACCCATTTTCCTTTATAATCGGATAATTTAATAGGGCCTTGCGTTGTATTTGCACTGAAGTTAGGAGCCTTAGCACCTAAATTAGGAAGACATGGCAAATAAATCACTCCTTTTTAAAGTTATTATTAATTTAACTTATTAATTATAACTTATGAATGTTACTAATAAGAATTGCTATTTTTATACAAATTTGCTATATTTATTATATATAAGAACTATGTATTATTTGTTTATATTAGGGGGCATAAACATGAAAAGTAGCCTGAAAAATAAAAAAATGGCAAGAATTACTAGGACGTTTTCAGACATTTCGAAAATATTTGTATTATCATCTGTAATATCCGTAAGTATTATTAGTATTTTAATTTTAGTTAATGCTTTTAATGGGATATTCATAGGATTTAGATATTATATTATGCTAACAATGGCTATGGTTTTAACACTGACACCATGTTGGGTTTTATGCGATAGTAAAAGAATATTTAGTGTTAGAAATCAAAGACGAAGCAAAGTTGCTAAAGCGGCTAAAAGACCTACTAGAAGTAGAGAAACAATTAGAAGAAGAAAAATATCTTAAAAAGTACAGGATACGCTGTACTTTTTTTTATGTTTATTAATATAATAAATAGTAAGTCAGGGGGGGTTGGATGAAATACAATATATTTTCAAGCAGTGTTGTTGGGTATAAAAATAAATTTAAAAATAAAGGTTCTCAAGATTATTTAACATATAAAAACTTAGAAGATGGGGTAATTTGTGCAATTGGGGATGGGCATGGAATAAGAAGATGTAAATATAGTTATAAAGGCTCAGAATTTGCATGTAATGCATGTATTGATATATTGACAGATTTATATGTTAAAATAAAAGACACAGACGAAAATAGTTTAGAAAAACTAGTTGAAGAACTAAGAGAAAATGAAAGTATACAAAAAAATATTCAACAAAAGTGGAGACAGTATGTTATAGAGCATTATAAAACTAAAATTCCCAATGTATATGATGTAGACTATGTACTTTATGGAACTACGCTTATAGGGGTTTTATTAGTAAATAATATTAAGCTTTATTTGCAAATAGGAGATGGAGATATAGTTGAATATACAAATCAATTTAATTTAGTAAAGTATAATAAAAACAGTAAGGTATACGGCGTTTTAAATTCTATGTACCTAGATGATGCATATAAGTATATAGATTTAAAAATAGATATAATAAATAAATCTGACATAGATGCATTAGTTATGTTTTCAGATGGATTTACAAATAGTTTTAAAACATACAAGGAATTAAGTAATAGTTTAAGATATACGATAAATCAATATAGAAAAAATGTATTTACTAGATATAATGTAAATAAAACATATAAAAAATATTTGGAAATACTATCTACAAATAATAGTAAAG
>NZ_JAKEDR010000146.1 GCF_023653455.1 Paraclostridium ghonii | reverse complement strand
TCCTCTTCAAATATTAAAAGATCTTTTGTTCTAGATCCAATTATAACATCTACATCAATACCGTTTTCTTTAAACCATTTAACTTGAGGATACACAGGAGCAGCTCCAACTCCACCAGCTACAAATATAATCTTTTTGTTTTTTAAGTCATTTATATCTTCTTCTATAAACTCACTAGGCATTCCTAATGGTCCTACAAAATCAGATACAAAATCTCCCTCTTCAAAACTTTCAAGTTGTTTTGTGCTTGCCCCAACTGTTTGGAAAACTATACTTACAGTGCCTCTTTCATTATCATAATCTGCTATTGTAAGTGGAATTCTTTCCCCTTTTTCATCATTTTTTATAATTATAAATTGACCTGGCTTAGAAGCTTTAGCTACTCTTTGAGCTTCTATGTCCATTAAGTAAATACTGTCTGTTAATTTTTTCTTTTTAACAATTTTATTTCCCATAACTCTCTCTCCATTCCGTCAGATAGTTTATATTTTATATACATTACATTTCTATTATACAAAAAAAACAACCTTTGTGGTTGTTTTTTGAAAATATTTTCCTATTTTTCTATTACTCCATTTAAAGAGAATGTTCTTGATTCTATTATTTTTACATTTACAAGACTTCCTATTATGTCTTCTCTATCAGATTCAAAATTAACTAACTTATTTTGTCTAGTTCTTCCTGTAAATTTAGTTTCATCAGTTTTACTTTTTCCTTCAACTAAAACTTCAACGACTTTTCCTTCATATGATTTATTTATTTCTGCACATATTTTATTTACTTCTTCTAATACTCTATTAAATCTTTCATGTTTTATATTTTCAGGAATTTGATTTTCCATTTTAGCTGCTGGAGTTCCTTGCCTCTTAGAATATATAAACGTAAATGCAGAGTCATATCTAACTTTTCTAACAACATCTATAGTATCTTCTAAATCTTCTTCACTTTCACCTGGGAATCCTATCATTAAATCTGTAGAAAATGCTATATCTGGTACTTCTTTCTTAGCTTTTTCTATTATCCCTAGGTAGTATTCTTTCGTGTAGTGTCTATTCATTTCCTTAAGTAATCTAGTACTTCCACATTGAACTGGCAAGTGTAAAAACTCACATATTTTTTCACAATCTCTAATGGCATATATTACTTCATCTGATATATCCTTAGGGTGTGATGTCATAAATCTTATTCTTTCTAGTCCTTTTATTTCATTTACCATCCTTAATAACTCATCAAATCTTATTGGATTTTCTAAAGTTTTGCCATAAGAGTCAACATTCTGACCAAGTAAAGTTATTTCTTTTGTTCCATTAGAAACTAATTCTTTTATTTCATTTATTATATCTTCAGGTGTTCTACTTCTTTCTCTACCTCTTGTATAAGGAACTATACAGTAAGTACAGAAGTTATTACATCCATACATTATATTTACAAACGCTTTAAGTTCAAACTTCCTATTGCTTCTAAGTCCTTCTACTACTTCTCCATCTACATCCCAAACGTCTATTAAAGTTTTTTGAGTATCCATAGAACAAGCTAATAATTCTGGGAATTTATATAAGTTGTGTGTTCCAAAAACTAAGTCAACATGCTTATACTTAGTTTTTATCTCTTCAACAACATGGCTTTGTTGCATCATGCATCCACACACAGCTATTTTTAAATCCGGATTTTTTCTCTTTAAAAACTTCAGCTGACCTAAATTACCATAAACTTTTAACTCTGCGTTCTCTCTTACTGCACAAGTATTGTATATAACTAAATCACACTCTGCAGCTGTTAATCCTTGAGTATATCCCATATCATCTAACATTGCACATAACTTTTCAGAGTCATGTTCATTCATTTGACACCCAAAAGTTTGTATCATATATCTAGGTTTTCTTCCATGTATAGCATAATACCTATTAGTATTTTCAGATATAGCTTCTATAAATCTATCTTGTTCTTGAATTTTCTCTATAGGAACGTGTACTTGTTTTCTTTTAGCCACAACTAGCCCTCCTTAAATTACTTCTATAAAATTTTACTGCCTAATTTTTGAATTTAAAATTAATTATACCAAATTTGAAGGTCATTTTAAAGGTTGATTTAACATTTGATTGTATATATTTTTTATAAATACAAATACTAGTATGTGTCTATTTTAAAGTTAAACAAAATAAAAAAATAAAGGATGGAAGCTTATGATTGTAGTTTTAATTAGAAGTATAGTTCTTTATATAGCAGTATTAATAAGTCTTAGAATTATGGGAAAAGGCGAAATTGCTGAAATGAATTCATTTGATTTAGTAATAACACTTTTGATTGCAGAGGTTGCTGCTATACCTATGCAAAATAATGAAATCCCTATAGTTTACGGAATAGCAGCTATTACAGGTTTAGTTTTTATGCAAATTATAATTTCTTTTTTAACTTTAAAATTTAAGAGCATTAGATTTTTATTAAACGGAAATCCAGCAATTTTAATAGATAAAGGAAGACTTAATTATAAAGCTTTAAAGGAAGAACGAATATCAATGGATGAACTTTTGGAGCAATTACGAATACAAGGCTATTTTAATTTAAAAGATGTTTATTATGTAATTCTTGAAACTGATGGAAACCTTAGTATAGTTCCTACTCCTAACTATGAAAAAGTTCCTACAGAAAACTTTAAACATCTGCCTTTGCCTTTAATTTTAGATGGAGAGGTAATTAAACCAAATCTTAATAGCATAAATAAAAGTTCTGATTGGCTTTTATCAATCCTAAAAAAACACAACATAAATTCAATATCAGAAACATTAATTTGTATATTAGATGAAAAAGACAACTTCTTTATACAGAAAAAATAATTTTTAGGAGGTGGATATATTGAAATCTATTGTATTCACTGTAATTTGGACTATTGCTTTGGTTACATTTGGTCTTTTTATATCTTTCAAAGCTGAAGATTTTTCTATCAATTATACAAATAAAATGGATAAGCTTGAAGTATATGTTAAAAATGAAGATTGGGATAAGTGTGAAAAGTATACTAATGAAATAGAAAAAAACTTAAAAAACGAATCTAAGCAATTTTTTAAATTTTTAAATCATTGTCATCTAGGAGATATTGAGCTAGCTTTTAATGTATTATCTGATGGTATTTATTTAAAAGATGTTTCAATCTGTTTAGAGCAAATAGATATTATAAAAATTTCGCTTCATAGATTAATTGAATCAGAAAAGCACAATCTTGATCATATATTATAAATTTTTATCAATACAAAAAACTAAACTGCATTAATTGGTAAGGAGATATTATTTATGAATAACAACATTAATTTTTGTAACAAACCTAATCCAAATAATTTTTTAAAGTTTTTAATACCATCGTTATTAGGATTAATTTTATTCGTAATCCCCCTTCCATATGGAAGTTTTATTCCACTTGAAGGAATTTCTTCAATAAATATAGGTATTGGTTTTTTAGCTGAATTAATAAAGATATCACTTTCTAATTATTTAGACTATATAGCACTTATAGTAATTGTTTTATCAGCAGTTTTATCTATATTAAGTAAGTTTATAAATATAAAAAATGATTTTCTAAAAAGTATATTGGATGTTTCTTTATTTTGGTTATCTTTTAGAGTTTTAGGAGCTATATTTATATTTATAACTGTTTTAGGTTTTGGTCCTGAATTTATTAAGTCTGAAGTTACTGGTCAAACAATATTAGGAATTTTACCTAGTTTGCTATCAATTTTTTTACTTTCTGGATTCTTATTACCTTTAGTTGTAGACTTTGGTCTTATGGATTTTATAGGTACTTTAATCTCTAAATTTATGTACAATATTTTTAAGGTTCCTGGTCGTTCTGCAGTAGATGCTATATCTTCTTTTCTAGGAGATGGTACTCTTGGTATTATGATAACAAATACTCAGTATAAACAAGGATTTTATACTGCAAAAGAAGCTTGTATAATATCTGTTTGTTTTTCACTAGTATCATTACCATTTTCAACTGTTATCGCTGATCAATTAGGATTAATGAACTTATTTGTTCCATTTTATGGATCTGTATTCGTTGCTTCTTTAGCTTGTGCTATTATACTACCTCGTATTTATCCGCTAGCATATATTGAAGATAAAACTTTTAATAATATTAAACATTTAAAAGAAGATTCTATTCCTGAAGGTATTAATGTAACATCATTTGCTTTACACAAAGCCTTATGCAGAGCAGAAAATGCTCCATCATTAAGGTTAATTATAAAAAATGGATTTAAAACTGTTATAGATATGTATTTAGCTTTACTTCCTCTTGTAATGGCCTGGGGAACAATAGCACTTATAGTAGCTGAGTTTACACCTATCTTTACTTGGGTTTCATTCCCTGTAGTGTTTTTACTTAAATTGTTCCAAATACCTAATGCTGTAGAAGCTGCTCCAGCTGTATTAGTTGGATTTGCTGATATGTTTTTACCTTCTATAATGGTATCAGGTGATTATTTTGATATCGTAACCAAGTTTATAATTGGTGCTTTATCTATCACCCAACTTTTATACTTAACAGAAACAGGCGCTGTTATATTGAAATCAGATATTCCATTAAATTTAAAAGATTTATTTCTTATATTTTTACTAAGAACTATCATAGCTTTACCAATTATAACAGTATTAGCTAAGTTAATATTAAAATAAAATAAAAAATCTTAGATGGTCAAATAAGACCATCTTTTTTAATTCTTAGGGAATTATATTTAATACTGGACTATATATGTATCAATTATAAATAAAGATAAATGTACTAATATTTTTTAGATATACTTTTTACTTACTCATTTCTTTAGATTTTTCTATACAATCATGAATTGCCTTTATAACTGAACTCCTAAATCCTTCTGCTTCTAAAGTTTTAACAGCTTCTATGGTAGTTCCTCCTGGCGAACATACCATATCTTTTAACTCCCCTGGATGTGTACCTGTTTCAAGCACCATCTTAGCAGATCCCATAACAGCCTGTGATGCAAATGTGTATGCTTGCTTTCTTGGCATACCTGCACAAACCACTGCATCAGCCATCGCTTCTATAAACATAAATACATAGGCAGGAGCTGATCCACTCGCTCCAATTACTGCATCTATTAAATATTCATTTACTACTTCAGCTTTTCCAAATGAATTAAATATTTCTTTTACCATATTTAATTCTTCATCAGTTATGTTTTTATTTTTACAAAGAGCACTCATACCTTCATTAACTAATGCTGGAGTGTTAGGCATAGTTCTAACAATTTTTTTATCAGCGCCTATTACATTTTCTACTGATTCTATAGTTTTTCCTGCTGCTATAGTAACAATTATTTTTTTATTATCTATTAATTCCTTTACTCCTTCTAATACTAAATCGTATACATTTGGCTTTACAGCTACTATAACTACATCACTATTTTTTACTACTTCTTTGGAGTCATTTGTTATATTTATATTATATTCAGCTTTAGCACTTTCAAGCGATGCTATGTTTAAGTCAGATGCAAATACATTGTTTGGCTCAACTAATTTAGATTTTACAATTCCTCCTATCATAGCCTTAGCCATATTTCCAGCACCTATGAATCCTATTTTATTGTTCATAAAACTCTCTCCTTTTTGTGTTCTAATTATCTTAGAAGCTTTGCTCTTTTCTTCCTATTGTTTAATCTTGAAGAGATCTCCTTAGATTATTAAAGTAATTTGGTGTTGTAACAACTAACATTCTTACCATCTTATTCGTATAATTTGCCCAATTATGATTTCGTGAAGAATTATAGTGTATACTATCTCCAGGGTATAGTTCGTGTTGTTCACCATCTAAAAATAAAGTTAACGTTCCCTCTAATACATATACAAATTCTTCCCCTTCATGGCTATAAAACTGTATATCTTTATCTGTATTGTTTGGAAGTATATCTAAAAATCTAGGAATCATAGTCTTTTCCTTTAAATCATTAGATAAATTATACTGAACACATCCAGATGCACATACATTAAAAACTTCTTTTTCATAACTTCTAATTATAGGTCTTTTCTTAGTCCTTGGTTTTAAAAAGAAATAAGATAATTCAACCTCAAATACATCAGCTATACCTGCTAGTGTATCTGTAGCTATACTTGTTAATCCCCTCTCTAACTGAGATAAAAAACCAATAGATAAATTAGTTTTTTCACTTAAATCCTTTAATGTCATTTTTCTCTGTGTTCTTAAGCTTTTTATCTTAGCTCCTATATTCTCATTCATATTTAACCTCTCTTTCACATACCATTTCCTTTTTTTCAATATACTATATCGTTATAAAATTGTCTAGATTTCCTTTATATAATGAATTTTTTAGTTATATTAAATTTTTTATATATAAATTTCAATACAATAAAAGCTATAAGTTATTAACCTATAGCTTTTATACTTTTACTTTCTTTTTTTATACTGCAAATAATAAATCCTAAACAAGTTATTACTATAGACAATATGTATATGGTATTTAAACCAAACATATCTATACCAAGACCAACTGGTAACTTAATCAATGCAGAAGATATTCCTATTGCCATTGACGTTAATGTTAAAGCAGTTGCTTGAATTTCACTCGAAAACTTCTCTTTTATATATCCTATATATGCTACTAACATTATTGAGAATGCTAAAGCTGTAAGTGGTGCTGTAAATATAAACATCATTGGAGAAGTTGCAAATAAGCAAGTCATCCATCTAACTAAAAATGTTAATATGCCTATTTTAAATACTTTTTTATATCCATATTTTAAAACTATCCCATTAATTTTTGACATAAAAAATATTTCAGGTAAGGCTGTAAAAATTACTAATATGCCTATATCACCTTGACTAGCTCCTAAATCTATTAAATATAAACCTTGATACGCATTAGTTACTTCACTAATACTTATAGTACATATAACTATAGCTAACAACCATAAATAGGATTTGTCTTTTATAAGCTCTTTTAAATCTCTCTTCATAGTTGATCCTTCTAACTTCTCTTCTTTTCCGTCGTATTTTTTAGAATCTAAAAACGGAAGTACTACTAAAGAAATTACAAATAATATTATATATACTAAAAAGATAATTCTTGAATTTGATGTAATTTTTATAAGTTGCCCTGTTAAAAAGCTTACAAGCGCAAATCCTACAGACCCACCGCTTCTTATAATTCCATAATTTAAATTTTTATGTTTACAATAATCTGTAGTTATATTATCAGCTAAAGGTGATATCGCATACCTAAAAGCCTCTGCTAATGTAGCTACTATAAGCAATACTGGAAATAATTTCACACTTGAATACATTCCCATTATCAAACAGTTTATAGCTACACAGATTCCTAGTATTTTTTTATCTTTTTTAGTTATATCAGTTATAATACCCCACAGTGGCACTACCAATATACCTATTATTGACGGTATAGATGTTATAATTCCTATTTGTGTTACAGATAAGTTTAATGATCCTTCTAAATATGGCACTATATATGGTATAAATGCTCCTAATCCACCATATACAAGCACATAATATAAATAGTATTTTAGCATGTCTTGCTCCCTTCAATCTGTTAAATACACTCCATTATATCATATTTTTGTAGTAATATGATAAAAAAGACCTAGATATAGATTAAAATCTGTACCTAGATCTTTTTTATTAATTTGACTTAGAAATCAACCAGTTTTTGCCTTCAACTAACCTTGCAACCATCATCGCACATACAGTATTACCTGCGGAATTTAATAATGTTGCTGGTGCATCTATAACTGTACCTAAAACAGTAATTATAGGTAACATCTCTGGTGAAAATCCAAATATACTTAGTATTAGCATCTCTCCTATAACGCCTCCACCTGGTATTGCCCCTACAACAGCACCAACTAAAAATGATACTACTACTATACTTAATAAGGTTGATGGATTAGTTATATCCATTCCAAATATACCCATTAAGAATGTTATTTTTAACACTCCTCCGATTACTGATCCATCTTTGTGAATATTAGCTCCTAATGGTACAACAGTTTCTGCTATATCATCTGGTACACCCATATTTTTAGCTGAGACTAAATTAACTGGTATACATGCTGCACTTGAGCAAGTTGCTATAGCTGTAACAGTTGGTCCGACTGCATTCTTCCAGAAAATTTTTATTCCGTCTTTTCCCCCAGCTAAATATGCATATAGTGTATAAAATCCAAAATAGTATATAACAGTTATTCCTAAATATAATAAAAATGCACTTACATATCCTGAAAGTATTTGAGTTCCTAACTCTCCTATAACCGATGCAAAATAACAACCTAGACCTATTGGTGCATAATACATTATTATTTTTATAATATTTCCTATGACTTGTGAACCCTCTTCTACAAACTTTGCTATACCTTTTGCCTTTTCTCCTGCCATTGCAGTTGCCAGTCCAAATAATACAGCAAATACTATAAGTTGTAACATATTTGATTTTGAAAATAACATGTTAAAATCATTAACTGTTACAGTTTTTACAATTTGATCTAAGAAACTAATTTTTTCAGCTTCTACTACTTCTCCACTTCCTATTATAGAAGAGAACATACTTGAATCCAATCCTTTAGTTGGGTTTAAAATTATAGCTCCTAAGATACCTATTAATGCTGCTATGAATGCTGTTGATAAAAATACTATAATAATATTCCCCATTATTTTACCTAATCTTTTCATAGTGTTCATATTTGCTATTGCTGATGATACACTGAAAAATACAAGCGGTACTAATGACATAAATAATAAATTTAAAAATAAATCTCCAAAAGGCTTTAATACCTTGGCTTTTGGTCCTAAAAATACACCTACAATTCCTCCGATTAATATTGCACCTAGTAATATTAATGATGATTTATAGTTTCTAAAAAAATTCTTCATTTGTCTTCTCCTTTTAATAATATCTTCAGATGCACAATGAGTTTTATTATATTATTATTTTTTTACCATGTACATTGCGTAAAATGCCCTTTTCATTGCAAAAAGTGCTATACTATATATAGGGTATTACAATATTTAATATTTAAGGTATATTAAA
>NZ_JAKEDR010000145.1 GCF_023653455.1 Paraclostridium ghonii | reverse complement strand
TTTAAAGGGAATATATATATTATATTAATAAAAAGGGGTGTTTTAAATGTATGATAAAATAAGATTACCATATGAATTAAATGAATTAGAACCATATATAGATGCTAAAACTGTAGAAATACACTATGGGAAACATCTTCAAACTTATGTGAATAATTTAAATAAACTTTTAGAAGGTTATGAACAACTTACAGAAGGAAAAACTTTAGAAGAATTGCTAAAAAATGTATCTGAATTGCCAGATGAAATTAGACAGGGTGTTATAAATCAAGGTGGTGGAGTTTATAACCATAACTTATACTTCTCTATTTTGTCTCCAAATCCATGCACAATGCCAAAAGGAAATTTACTTGAAAAAATAAATCAAACTTTTGAAAGTGTAGAAAATCTAAAAAATGAGCTAAGTAAAAAAGCTATAGGTCAATTTGGATCAGGATACGCATCTTTACTTATGGATAATAACAAAAACTTATTTATAAAAGCAACATCAAACCAAGATACTACTCTTAAAGATGGTTTGATTCCTATACTTACAATTGATGTTTGGGAACATGCTTATTATTTAAAATATCAAAATCTTAGAGCTGACTATGTAAAAAACATATGGAAAGTAATAGACTGGAACAAAGTTTACGAACTATACAATATGTAATATACAAAGAGGATATCTTAAAATTTATTGTTACTAATAACATGTTTTAAGATATCCTCTCTTTTTAATTTATTTTTCAATATATTGACAGTTAACATTAATGTGATTTAAAAATAAAAGTAATCTTTCATATATAGGATGTATTTCTTCTCCATATTTTAATTCTAGATTTTCTCCTATCTCTTTGACACTCTTTTTACCATCAATTTGTAAAAATATATAACTTCCATATTTATCTAATTCCATTTTTTTATACATAGGAATTTTAAATTTTAATTTTCTAAAGAAATTTTGAATTTTATGATTTTGTTTTTCAAGTATAGTAACTACACCGTCTTCACTTACTTCATATTCAACATTCTCACTTTTTTTAAAAACTAAATTTAAAACATCTTCATTATTTTCCATTATTTTTTTACCTTAGATGTAATTATTGGCCATGTAGTAAAAACTACTAATACTATTAATAGTATTAGTGCCATCATATTTCCTGATGCAAACCCACTTGGCACTCCACTTTTTACTATCTCTAGGACTTGTAAGATTATCCCTATTAATCCTATTATAGATCCTCCTGCTACAAGTCCGGATGATAAACTTATACCATTTGAAACTTTAATTTCTTTTTCATTTTCTTCTTTAGAAGTTTTTTCAACAAATACACGTATCAATGCTCCTATTAATATTATAGAAGTTGTTGCTATTGGTAAGTAAAATCCTATTGCAATTGTCATTATTGGTAAATCTAAGAAATATAAAACTATTGCTATAAGTACCCCCACAATTATCATAACCCAAGGTAATTGTCCTGACATGATTCCTGAAGTAAGTGTTGATATTAAGTTTGCTTGAGGTAATGCAAATGGAGGATTATCTCCTGTAATTACAAGCTGGTCAGAAAGTAATATTATTGTTCCAATAACAATAATTACACCTACTATACCTGATATTGCAAAATATTTTTGCATTTCATTTTTATTACCACCTATTATGTAAGTAACTTTTTGAGATTGGCTATATCCACCAGCCATAGATATAGATACAACTATAAATGTACCAAATAATAGTAATGATTTATTATCTGCTTGCCCACTCCATCCCATGATAACGAATACTAATGTTGCTATAACTAAAGATGCGATTGTCATACCTGATACTGGTAAATTAGATGTACCTATAGTACCTGTTAAACGACCTGCAACTATAACAAATAGCGCTGCTAAAATTATTGAGACTATTACTCCAACTATTGCCATTAATGCATTTCCTGAAATTAAAAATGCTCCTATAACTGCAACTACTATTCCACCTAATAATATCATTGTTTGAATAGCTGAACTTCCTTCTCCATCATTTGCTGAAGATTTAGCATTAACTGTTTCTTTTACAGATGCTATTATAGTTGGTATAAGTTTTATTGCTCCTATTATACCTCCACAAAGCATCATACCAGCTCCTATGTATTTTACATAGTTAGCACTTATGTCATTTACACCCATTTGACTTATTGCCATTGCAGGATTATTCCAAACAGTTGCTCCTGGACCTGCCATTTCAGTGAAGTAAGATATTAATGGTGTTACAGCAAAGTTTGCTAATATAGAACCAGCAAACATTGTTAAAGATACTTCAAGTCCTACTATAAATCCTATACCTAAAAGTAGTGGATTAACTTCCACTTCAAATTTATATTTATAGAATTTATTTCCTATAAAACTTATGACATTGTTGGCTACATTAAAGAATGATCCTGTTAATAGTGTTATAATACCACTTATTCCAAATCCTATTCCCATGTACTTCATTGAGTCTCCACCTGCATCTGATGCTACAAGTGTTTCGCATATAGCCATTGATTCTGGATACATAAGTTTACCATGTTCTTCAATTATTAAGTAGTTATAAACAAGCGATGAAACGCCTATACCAAATAGAACTCCACCTACTCCTACAACAAGACCTTCTAAAAATGTTACTTGACTCCCAATTAATAAAATTGCAGGTAGTACAAATATAACACCACTAGCAACTGATTCTCCACCACTTGCCATACCTTGCACTATGTTCTTACCTAGAATACCTTTTCCTTTAGCGAAAATTGCAATAAATGCTGAGCCAATTATAGACCCTGGTATACCAGCTGCAACTGTAAGACCAGCTTTCATCCCTGAATACGCTGTAGATGCTGCAAAAACAACTGCTAAAACAATACCTATGATAAGAACTGCCATATTCCCACCTGTTTTAGATTTGTCTGTTACATAAGGTACATAATCTTTACCTGATACTCCCCCATAAGCTTCTTTAGGTAATTTTTTGCTCATTAAATTTCACCATCCTTTTATTTTATTTTGTTTTAATTATTATACCACAATATTTTGAAATCTAACTTTTTTAGAATTTTATATTTATTAAAACTATTCACATTAGCCATCTTTTTTAGATTTTTCTGTTTTTTAAAACTATAAAAAAATTAGAGTCAACTAAACAGCTAACTCTAATGTCTTTCTACTTATGTCTTTTAAATGCAATTACAATTTCCTTTAATATAATTTAGAGATTAAAGGAATTTTTCACATATACTATGTGGTTACTCTCCATATTTTTTAATTATTTCTAAAGTTAATTAATTCTATAATATCATTGCTCCTATTATACCAAATATTAGTAATGGTATGTTATAGTGTAGGAATGTCGGAACACAAGTATCCCAAATATGATCATGTTGCTTATCTGCATTAAGACCTGCCGTAGGCCCTAGAGTACTATCTGAAGCTGGTGATCCTGCATCTCCTAATGCGCCTGCTACACCTATTAATAAAATTATAGCTTGAACACTAAACCCTAAGCTAATACCTAATGGACAGTAAATAGCAGCTATTATTGGTAAAGTACCAAAAGAACTTCCTATACCCATAGTTACTAATAGTCCAACTAAAAGCATAATTAAAGCTCCTATAAATTTACTATTTCCAACTATCCCTGATACTGATGCAACTAGTGCTTCAACCTGACCTGTCTCTCTAAGCACATTTGCATATCCTGCAGCTACAAGCATTATAAATGCTATAAGCCCCATCATTTTCACCCCGCCATCAATTAGTTCATCTATTTCACTAAATTTAATAGCTTTGGTTACAAATAATACTATAATAGCACAAATCCCTCCAAGTGGTAGTGACCCAGTTATAATTTGGACTACAAACGCAGTTATAGCTCCTAAAAGCGCACACCAATGCTTAGTAGTCATTTTTTCATCCATTTGATTTTCTTCTAGCCCTTCAATTTTTAATTCTTTATATTCTCTTGGATTTCTATACGTTATAAATACAGCTACTAATAAACCTAAAAACATACCTATTGCAGGTATCCACATTACACCTGTTACCATTTTAGTAGTTGTGTCTATTCCATTTGCTATCATTTGATCACGTATAATATTTTGGAAAATTAATCCGAAGCCAACTGGAAGTGCAATATACGGTGTCTTAAGACCAAATGTTAATGCACATGCAACTGCTCTTCTATCTATTTTCAATTTATTCATAAGTGATAATAATGATGGTATTAATATTGGTATAAAAGCTATATGTACTGGTATAAGATTTTGGGAAAAACATGATATGAACGCTATTAATAAAATTAGTGTGATTTTTTTATCTTTTACTACTTTAGATATTTTTTTTGCTAGAATCGATGCTAATCCGGTTTTGCTAACAGCTACTGCTAAAGCTCCTAGTAATATATAGCTCAGTGCTGTTTCTGCATTTCCGCCCATGCCTCCAACGAGTGTGGTCATAGTCTCTCCTAGAGGCATACCAGAAAAAACACCTGCAACAATTGCTGATACAAGAATTGCTAAAAATACATTAAACTTAAATAAACAAAGTACAATCATTACAATAATAGAAATTACTACTGGATTGAATAACTCCATATAAAGTCCCCCTTTATTAATTTAAAAACTTTTTTATATTTTCAATTTTCAGAAATTAATTCTTATAATAATTATATACCAAATTGTTATATATTTGTTAAGTTTTGCAAAATTTTTTTTTAAGATTGCAAATTTTCTTAAACTATTTTAATTCTTTACGTAAAAAAAGATCCTCTCATATGAGAGGATCTTACTTCAGACAATCTATAATTATAATATAGTTATGTTTTCTGCTTGAGGACCTCTAGCACCTTCAACTATATTAAAGCTTACTTTTTGACCTTCTTCTAAAGTTTTGAATCCATCCTTTTGTATAGCTGAGAAATGAGCGAATACATCATCTCCACCTTCTACAGATATAAATCCAAATCCTTTTTCACCGTTAAACCATTTTACTATTCCATTAGTCATTGAAATGTTCTCCTAAATACCTACATGAAGTTCTAACTTCATTTATTTAATATCAGTAATTCTTTAATCACTGTATTATTTATTATACCATTAATTTCATAAATGTATACACTTTTTTTAAATTTTTTTAATTTTTATAATTTAATAACTTTATATTTATACTATCTGATATACATTGATCTTCTGCTATGTTGTCAAAAAAGTCTTGTATATCTTCATATTCTGTATCTTCATTAATATCAATTCTATATTCACTGTCATCTTCAAATCCAAAAACTATAGTGTTTGTCTCCTCACAAAACCATAAAAGGTCTTCTGTTATATGGCAAAGCCCTATAAAATCAACTTCATGAGATTCTCCTTGTTGTCTAAATTCAAACTTTAATTCTCCTATATCTATCATGTTTCCTCCTGATGCCAAAAACTTACGTCTACTTGTATAGTATAAATTTTTATTTATTTTTTACATTATTATAATATATCAGTAATGAGTAAATACTTCAATTAATTTTGATATAAATTTATTAGTGACAAGCATCACATGGGTCAAATTTACCCGATTCCTCTTTTGTTCCTGAAAGTATTTTTTTACTTTTGCTCAGTGTTGGACATTTGCTAGTTGTATGATAGGACTTCCCATTCGGTGTCCAATATACTATTTCTTTTTCAATTTTAGCATCTTCTTTTTTATTTATATTTCCTGGGTTATCATTTTTTAATTCATGGTCATTATAAATATTCGTTTTTTGGTTATTTATGTAGTTTTTTTCATTTCCACTTTTATAACTACCCTTTTTGCAATCCAATTTTAATCCATCTCCCGTGGATATTGCTACTATGTCTCCACACTCATCACTTCTATGTACTTCTATATCTTCTTGTTTAAGCATTTCCATAGTTTCTTTATGTGGATGTCCATATTTATTGTCTTTACCAACCATTATAATTGCATATTCTGGTGTAACTTTATCTAAAAATGCTTTAGATGTACTACTATGGGATCCATGGTGACCGACTTTTAATAAGTCTACATCTCCTGTATTAATTTTTGATTCTATTTCAGCTTCTGCATCTCCCATTAATAATACTTTGTCATTTCCATTTATGTATTCAAGAACTATAGAGTTATTATTAGGATCGTCAGTATTTGCAACTGATAAAACTTTAAACTTTGATGTTCCTAATTTAAACTCACTGTTTAATAAAGGTACGCTAGGGTATAATCCTTTATTTGACATAGCTTCTATAAAATCTGAATATGTCTTTGTATTTGCATCTCCATTACTCACATATACATTTTTTACTGATATTGAATTTATAACTGCATCAAGCCCTCCTATGTGGTCTGCATGAGGATGAGTTGCAAATACATACTCAAGTTCTTTTACTCCAACTTTTGTTAAATAATTTACAACAGTTTCTTCGTCATCGTTATCCCCACCATCTATAAGTGCAGCCTTATCACCTTGTTTTATAAGTATAGCATCACTATTTCCTGTATTTATAAAGTGTAACTCAGCTTGTGAACTATTTGCTGATCCATATGACTTTACTTGCGTTTCATTCCTAACTTCTTCTAAGCCTTCACTTTGGCATCCAGATACAAATAAAATTGCAATAAACATAATAATAGAAATTGTGATTTTACGTATTTTTTTATATTTTTTCATACTTCCTCCATTTTCTGCATTTTTCATCGTACACTATTGTAACATAAGATTACAATTTGACAATAAAAAAGCATATAGTTATTAACCATATGCTTTTAACTCTTCTTAAATTTTCTAAGCTCCAATATAAATATATTTATTATATCTTTTATAATCATATATATGGGTATAATAATTAAAACGATCATAGGATTATAGTTAAGCGCTTTTTCTATATTTAACCTTGAAAAGTTAAAAAAAGCTCTAGTCATTCCACATCCAAAACATTTTACTCCAAATAAGTTATACCACAAGCAAAAACTTCTGCTTTCTATATAACTAATAGGAATTAGATATATTGTTATAATAGAAAAAACATAAACTATAATTCTAATTCTTCTACCATTTAAGTGGTTCGCCATTTTCATCAGTTATCTTATCTAATATTATAAATATTAAATCTACAATTACCCAAATAGCACTAATTATAGTAGTTATTCCACATGTTAATATTCCACCTAAAGTTAAAGCTAATAATATAAATCCTTCTCTATTATCCTCTACATAAAATCTATGTATTCCTAAAGTTCCAAATAGTATACATAAAATTACAGCTATTAACTTACTCTTTTCTCCTTTTTTAGTATATAGTGAGAATCTTCTTTTAAGTTCTACCCCACAGTTGACACATATATCTGCATTTTCATTAGTTTCTTTACCACATGAATTACAATATAAATTGCCTCCACCTCTTTTTACTCCACACTTAATGCACACTGCTGATTCAGGATTCATTTCATTTCCACAGTTTCTACAATAAACTTTTTTTTCATTGCTATAGCTACTTTTAGGTATATACGGTTTGTTTAATTCATTTCCACAACTTATACAAAACTTTGCGCATTCATTGGTTTTACTTCCGCAAAATTTGCAAAAGCTATTTCCTTCTCCTACAGAAACGCCACAATCTTCACATACACTTGAATTTTCTTTTAATTCATTTCCACAATTTTTACAATACAATAATAATCACTCCCTATATATTAAACTTTACAACATCTATATTATATTTATTATTAATATATTATATTCTTCGAAAAATACTACTATTTTATAATCAGTATATAAAGTAGTAGGCTTAATTACAAGTTTTATTTTTATGTCTTATTTTTTTTGTCAATAGTTATAAAAATAAAAAAGATTGTTAATACTTACAATTGGAGGTAATTCTATGGAAGAATATATAAATTTTTTAGATAATAATTTATATCTCAATGGTTTTAATATGATTCAATTAAGTAGTAATAAATTACTCATATTTAAATCTTTTAGTAAGTATTCTAAATGTATTTATATAGATATTATTGATGATATAATTCAAGTAAAAATAGATAAAATTTTTGACGTTTATGGTTTTTATAATGGAATTGAACGTTTAATGATTCCTAAAAATACTTTTAGTGATATGAAAAGTTCACTAAATTATATTCAAAAAAATTGTAGATAACAAGAAAAAGTCCTCTAAACTTAGAGAACTTTTTCTTATTATTATAATAATGTTATGATTCCTTATTTTAAACATGCTATTCCTAAAACACTAGGACCTGAGTGACATGAAACACAAGCTCCTATTCTAAAAGTATATACATTTCTTGGATTTAATTCTTCTTTTACTTTTTCCATAAATTTTTTATGCTCATTTACATCATCACCGTATCCAACATATACGTCTTTACCAGAAAAATCTTCACCTGTTTCTAATTTAAGTTGCTCAATTAATGAAGGTATTATTTTTTTACTACCTCTTACTTGAGTCTTTTGCTTAACTAAACCATCTTCAATTTTTAGTATAGGTTTTATATTAAGTAAAGTTCCTATTGCAGCTTTAGTTCCTGATATTCTTCCACCCTTTTGTAGGTAATCTAGAGAATCAACAGAGAAATAAACATTTATATTTTCCTTTTGTGATTCTAATTTTTCCATTATATATTCTATATCATGTCCTTCATTTGCCATCTTAGCAGCTTCACCGATTAAGATTCCACCACCTATAGAAAGTCCATATGTATCAAATATATAAATATCTCCTTCTATATCATTTTTAGCTATAATAGATGATTGATATGTCCCAGATGCAGCAGACGATCCCGCTAGATATAAAACCTTTTTACCTTCATTTATGTACTTTTCAAAAGTTTCTTTAAATGTAGCATAAGTAATCTGCGATGTTGATGGTATACTTTCAGTACTTCTTAGTAATTTGTAGAATTCATCTTCACCTATGTCTACTCCTGCTTGATATTCTTTTCCTTCAAATATTATAGTTGTTGGCAGTACCTCTATGTCATATTCTTCCATTATATTCTCGGGTACATCATTCATTGTATCACATAGTATTTTTATATTGCTCATTATATAAACTCCCTTTGTAAAAGTAACTTAATTTGATTCTAAAATAATTATACATGGATATGACTTTAATATCAAACTTTATTAGTTTTTTAATATTTTAATATGTATTAT
>NZ_JAKEDR010000144.1 GCF_023653455.1 Paraclostridium ghonii | reverse complement strand
ATATATAACTATTAGTTTAAATATCAATAATAATTTAAGAGAATTTTCTATATTAAGAGCAATAGGACTAAATAAAAAATCACTTAAAAAATTAGTTATTTGGGAATCTATAGCCTATGCTTTATTAGGAAGTTTAGTTGCTACTATTGTTGTTGCAATAAAGGATTTTAAATACCTTAAACATATTAAAGAAGCATTTATAGAGCAAGGTGGGATGGATATAAAAATAAAATCAATATATATGCCTCCAAAAGAAGCGATTGTATTTACATTAATAATGATTTTATTTGCTTTTTTAGCAGGTTATATGAAAGCAAAATCAATAGACAAAGTAAATATAATTGAAGGAATAAATGAAAATTAGTATAAAGTGTGGAGGTTTAAAAAATGAAAAAAAGTATAAGAGTTGATAATATAAAAAAGATATATGGAAAAGGTGAAAATATAGTTAAAGCTATTGATGGAATTACTTTAGAAATAGAAAGTGGAAAGTTTACGGCAATAGTTGGACAAAGTGGTAGTGGTAAAAGCACACTACTACATTGTATGGCAGGTCTTGATAAGCCAACATCAGGGAATGTATATTTAGGTCATGAAGATATATATAAATTAAATGATGATAAATTATCTAAAATTAGAGTAGAAGAATTTGGGTTTATATTTCAAAGTTTTAACTTAATACCAGTTATTAATGTTTATGAAAACATAGTTTTGCCTGTATCACTAGATCATAATAAGGTAGATAAAGATTATATTAATAATATTATTGGTAAATTAGGACTAGAAAATCAAATAAAGAAATTCCCAAATGAATTATCGGGAGGACAGCAACAAAGAGTTGCAATAGCAAGAGCTTTATCAAATAAACCATCTATAATATTTGCAGATGAGCCTACTGGAAATTTAGATAGCAAAACTAGTAAAGAAGTTATGGATATGCTCTGTATGAGTGTAAAAGAGTTTAATCAAACTTTAGTTATGATAACTCATGATGAGCAAATAGCAAAAATGGCTGATATAGTTGTGACGATAGTTGATGGAAAAGTAAAAAATATAGAAAAAATTAGATAATAGTTAAAGCATAGTAATAGACTTATTACCTCCTATAAGTATTACAAGAGTGCAGGGAATATAGTACATATTAGGACAGTAATAAAAAACAAATTATGAAAGTTAAATATATAATTAACAAAAAATGTTGAAAAATAAAGAGTTATATGTTACATTTTAATTGAGGGATAAAAATTTAGAAAAATATAATACAACGTGCGTTAGAGAATTGGAGTCAAGCACAAGCCCTGAAATGTTAGTATTTTAATAATGCTGACGTAGGCTTAGCTTGGCTTTTTTAACGTGAAAGGGGGAGTTTTAATGTTAAAATTTTTAAAGCCAGCACCATATATAAACAGGTTACCAGAAGAAGAAATAGCTCCAACGTATAAAAGATATCGTATCCAAATGTTTATAAGTATTTATTTAGGATATCTTGTATATTATTTTGTAAGAAGCAATTTTGCTTTATCAAAGGTCTATCTTATAGAACAGGGATTTTCAAAAGGGGAGATAGGATTTGTTGCATCAGCTTTAGGGTTATCTTATGGTGTTAGTAAGTTTGTAATGGGGAATGTATCAGATAGATCTAACCCAAGGTATTTTTTAGCAATAGGTCTTATATTATCAGGTATAATAAATTTATTTTTACCAAATACAACTAATATTGCTTTTATGTTTATTTTAATGCTATTAAATGGATGGTTCCAAGGAATGGGATGGCCTCCATGTGGTAGGATAATGACTCACTGGTTTTCAGATAGTGAACGTGGTGTAAAAATGTCTATTTGGAACACTGCACATAATATAGGTGGTGGATTTATAGCTACAATTGCATTAATTGGAGTAGCATCATTTGGGACATGGAAAGGTATATTTTATTTACCAGGAATAATAGCGATTATAAGTGGAATAGTATATATTTTATTTGCAAGAGATACTCCACAATCTGTTGGGTTACCACCAATTGAAGAATTTAAAAATGATTATCCAGAGTATGAGGTTGAAGTTGAAGATACTGAAGCAGAACTTAGTGCTAAGGAAATTTTATTTAAGTATGTATTAAATAATAAGTTCTTATGGTTTATAGCTGTGGCAAACGTTTTCGTATATTTAGTTAGATATGGTGTTATAAATTGGGTTCCTACATATCTACAAGAAGTTAGACATTTTGATCCAAAAGATTCTTCTATAGCATTTGCATTATTTGAATATGCAGCTATACCTGGAACTATTATAGTTGGATGGATTAGTGATCATGTATTCCATGGTAGACGTGCTCCAATGGGAGTAATATGTATGATTGGAGTAACTATAGCAACAATGGTATACTGGAAAAGCACAAGTCCATTTGCTATAAATTGTGCATTGGCATCAATAGGGGCATTAATTTATGGACCTGTCATGTTAATAGGTGTAAGTGCACTAGATCTTGTACCTAAAAAAGCAGCTGGAACTGCTGCAGGATTTACAGGCTTATTTGGGTATATGGGAGGACAGGTTTTAGCTGAGTTAGGAATGGGTATGGTAGTTGAAAGATTCAATTGGGATGGCGGATTTATAATGATAATAGCATCTTCTATATTAGCAATTGTATTTTTATCATTTACTTGGAATACTCATAATATAAAAGAAAAATCTAATGCCTAGCTATATATAAATATAACATATATACAAAAAGCATTTTTATTAAAAAACTCGTATCTATTTGATATGAGTTTTTTGTTTTTAGATTGTATGCTTACTCCAAAACTCATTATGCAATCTAAGAACCTATTTCCTGTTACCATAAATAAGAATAAGGGTAGCTCAAATATTTGGGAATTTGTAAATACATTAATTTTAATATATATAAATTAAGCATTATATGGTCAAATTTAATACAGAATTATTTATGACATTTGAATACTACCAATACAGATGATATAATTTATGTGATGTATTGATGTATAATAAAAATATAAATTATAAATTATTAATATAAAGGGGTGTTATTTTATGCAAAATAAACCAGCACTAGTTATTGTTCCTGGCTCTGCGCAAAGACTGTAATATATAGACAGAACTAAACTTTGTTCGGAGCCGAAACTAAACTCGGCTAAGTTGTTTTGTGCAGTCTTTGCTTCATTATTTACGAACTAAAAAGTAAATAGGAGCGAGAATCATGAAATACGAAAAAGCACAAAATATATTACCTGAAGATGTTATTGAATTAATTCAAGAATATATGGATGGTGGATATTTATATATACCTAGAAAGTCTAGTAATAAAAAATCTTGGGGAGAAAATAGTGGAAGTAAGAATGATTTAAAGAAAAGAAATGTAGAGATTTTTAATAAATATAAAAAAGGTATATCTATTAAAGAACTTACTAAGCACTACTATCTTACTGAAAATAGTATTAGAAGAATTATTAGACAAGAAAAATAAATAGTACAAATAGAGAGTGTCTCAAATAAATATTTGAGACACTCTCTATTTGTATAACTTAAAAAGTCCATATTATTACAGAAATATTTATAAACTTGGTTATTATATTTTTAAATGTTATGATTTTAATATGAAAATTAAGGCAAGAAATGAGGAATAAAAATGAGCATTTTAACAGTTGAAAATATGAGCCATGGGTTTGGAGACAGAGATATATTTAAAGGTGTATCCTTTCGATTATTAAAAGGAGAACATGTAGGACTTGTGGGAGCAAATGGTGAAGGTAAATCAACTTTTATGAATATAATCACCGATAAAATAATACCTGATAGTGGAAATATAAATTGGAGTAGCAAAATAAGTGTTGGATATCTAGATCAACACACTCACCTTAAAGAAGGAAAATCTATAAGAGATACTTTAAGGGAAGCATTTCAGGATCTATTTGATATGGAATGTGAACTTAATAATATATATAATCAAATGGATTCAATGGATATGGTAGAAATTACGAAAGCTATTGAAAAAACTACTGATTTACAAGAAACTTTAATTAAGAATGAATTTTATATTATAGATTCAAAAGTAGAATCAGTAGCACTTGGTTTAGGCCTTAGAGATATTGGTCTAGACAAAGATGTCTCAAAATTAAGTGGAGGTCAAAGAACTAAAGTATTATTAGCAAAATTACTTTTAGAGAAGCCTGATATATTACTATTAGATGAGCCTACAAACTATTTAGATGAAAATCATATACAATGGTTAAAAAAATATCTACAATCTTATGAAAATGCATTTATATTAATATCACATGATTTAGATTTTTTAAACAGTGTTGTAAATATAATATGTCATCTTGAAAATAAATCACTAACAAGATATGTCGGTAATTATGAAAGTTTTATGAAGACATATGAAGCCAATAAACTTCAATTAAGGGCCGCTTACAATAGACAACAAGAGGAGATTTATAAACTTGAAGAATATATTGCAAAAAATAAATCGAGAGCATCAACAAGTGCAATGGCAAAGTCTAGACAGAAAAAACTAGATAAAATTGATAGAATAGAAATATCGAAACATAAGCCAAAACCAAAATTTAAATTTATGGAATCTAAGGAATCAGCAAAGCTTATATTTGAGACAAAAGATTTAATTATAGGATACGATAAACCGTTAAGTAAGCCTATAAATATAAAAATGGAAAGAGGACAAAAGATAGCTATAATTGGTTCAAATGGAATAGGAAAGACAACCTTATTAAAAAGCTTAATTGGAATTAATAAACTTATAAGTGGAAATATAAAGTTTGGAGAAAATCAAGAAATAGGATATTTTGAACAAGAAATAAAAATAGAAAATAATAATACTGCTTTGGAAGAAATATGGAAGGAATTTTATAAGTGCAATAGATATGAAGTTAGAAGTATGCTAGCCAGATGTGGTTTAACTAACGAGCATATAGATAGCAAAATAAGTACACTAAGTGGAGGAGAGCAATCAAAGATTAGACTGTGTAAACTTATAAATAGACCAAGTAATATATTAATTTTAGATGAACCAACAAATCACTTAGATATAGATGCAAAAAATGAACTTAAAAAAGCATTAAAAGAGTATAAAGGAAGTGTAATTTTAGTATGTCATGAGCGTGATTTTTATAAAGATATTGTAAGCCATGTACTAAACTGTGAAAACCTTAAAATATACTCAAGCATTGAGATACCATAAAAATGTATTGACTAAATAGTCAATACATTTTTACTTACAAGTGGATATATAATAATAACAAATCTATATATTTTATACTGATTTATTTTTATAATAAAATATAGCAAGTTGAGTTCTATCTCTAAGGTCTAGTTTCTGAAGAATAGTAGTTATGGTATTTCTAACAGTTCCCTCACTTAAAAATAACCTATTAGAAATTTCCTTATTACTAAGTCCATCAGCTACAAGCGTTATAATTTCTAGCTCCTTTGCAGTAATTCCAAATGAAGTAAAATCTTTCTCAGAAGAACTGTTAATAAGTGAAGGTATTTTAGAAATAATATCATCACCAAATACATTTTGACCAGTATATACAGCTCTTAAAGAAGGAACAATACATTCAAAATTCTGTTTTATAATATACCCCTTAGCTCCTATTTTTAAGGCTTTTACTATGTATTCATTATCAGAGAAAGTAGTCAAAAATAGGATTTTGGCATTATTATCTTTCTTCAAAATGATTTCAGCTGCTTCAAGTCCTGTCATGTTTTCCATTCTAATATCCATTAGCAAAATATCAGGTTTTAAATTTTGATAAAGTTCAATTGCCTCATTTCCATTAAAACCAGTTCCAACAACTTTTATATCTTTTTCAACTTCAAGTATTGTTTTTAAAGAAACACATACTAATTTATCATCATCTATAACTAACACACGCATATTTTTATATAGTCCTTTCTAAATTCTTTGGAATAGAAATAAAAATTCTAAAGCCATTATCAGTACTAATATTTATGCTTCCTCCTAATGAAGAAACTCTGTCCATTATATTTTTTATACCAATACCATGTTCAATGTTATACTCAATACTACTTCCATTATCCTTAATTACTAGCTGATATAAAGCTGGATGTTCACGAAGTAAAACTAATACTTCAGTAGCATTAGAGTGTTTTATAATATTTGAGAAAGCTTCCTTTGTTATAGTAATAAAGCAATATTTTATTTTCTTTTCAGGAGATGATTCCATATCATAATCTAATTTAATAGGACAAAATTTAAAGTTATCAATTAGTTTATTTATCTCCACTTGAAGATCAACTGCATCTTCGTGTAAATTATGAACACTACTTCTAATGCTATCCATAGCTGCTGAAAGAGTATCTTTTATAAGTCTAAGATTTACAACAATACTTTCATCTTTATTAATAGCTAGAAGTGCCCCTATTTGTAATAGGCATCTTGAAAGAAGATGTCCAACATTATCATGGATATCTCTTGCAATTCTATTACGCTCCCTTAAAGTAGCTAAATTTATTTCATAGTCCTGTTTTTCTAAAAGTTCTCTATTCTTTTTTTCAAATTTTATAGATAATTCCTTAGCTGTATCACTTACACTATAATAATTTTTCTTTATACTATAAAAAGATTTAGTACGATATTTTAAAGTGTAGCTTATTAAAATATATGCAATAATAAAAACCTTTGATATATCAGGTATTGAAGAATAATGTATACAAATAGGTAAAATTAAAAAAATCCATAGCCATTTTATTCTATAGAAAAATAAGTCATAACATATAAGAGGGATAAAGAATATAAAAGTTGGATAAAAAAAGCAAAGCAATAAAAAGCTTATAAAAATTGTAATCAAAATCTTACTATCTTCTTTATAACTAACAACTGAACTTAAAAATAAAGTTATAAGTATGGGGACAATTATATAGCTGCCATTAGCGTTATGCATATATATTGATAAACAAATAAAGAAAATAATAATCTTGTCTACTAAATTATTCATAAATAAACCACCTCAATTAAAAAAACTCTAACCACATATTGATTTTAACATTATATTCACAGCCCAACAATATGATTGTTACATTTGTCACATTGGTTTTGGAGCCTAATCACTTACTAATTATAATTAAATTTAATACAATAAAAGTATGAAAAATAGAAAAATAAGGAATTAAAATATAAAATAACAAATTATTGGAGGCGTGAGTATGGTTATAAATGTTAAAAACCTAGTTAAAAGATATGATGATTTATTAGCACTAGATCATTTAAACTTAGAAGTTAATGAAGGGGAAATATTTGGACTTTTAGGGCCTAATGGGTCAGGGAAAAGTACTGCTATTAATTGTATTTTATCTTTACTTGAGTATGATAAAGGAAGTATAGAAGTTTATGGAAAAACAATGAAGCCAGAAGCTTATGATATAAAAAGAAATATAGGAGTAATAATGCAAAATGTAGCTGTATTTGAAGAGTTAACAGTATATGAAAATATTGATTACTTTTGTGGACTTTATATTTTAGATAAGAATAATCGTAAAAAACTTGTAGAAGAAGCTATAGAGTTTGTTGGGCTTACCGATTATAAAAAGTTTTATCCAAGAAAGCTAAGTGGAGGATTATTAAGAAGATTAAATATAGCTTGTGGAGTTGCACATAAACCAAAGTTAATTATTTTAGATGAGCCAACAGTTGCAGTTGATCCTCAAAGTAGAAATAATATATTAAAAGGAATACAAAAACTTAATAAAGAAGGAGCTACAATAGTATATACATCTCATTATATGGAAGAAGTAGAACAAATTTGTACAAGAATTTCCATTATGGATAAGGGAAAAGTAATAGCAACAGGTACCAGTGAAGAACTAAAGGGAATGATAAACTGTGGAGAAAAAATTACAGTAGAAATATTTAAATTGGATGATGAAATTTTAGAAGGCGTAAAAAAACTTCCTAATGTTATTTATGCAGAGTACAGAGATAATTATCTTGTTGTAAAATCAAGTGAAGGCAAAAACAATTTGGTTGATTTAATAGACTATTTAAAAAATAAAAACATTCATATAGGAAAGATTTATTCAGAACCGCCTACATTAAATGATGTTTTCTTAGAAATAACAGGAAAAGAACTTAGGGATTAAGGGGGGATAACAATGTTTTATCATAATTATAAATATAGAATCAAATGTATAGCAAGAAATAAACAGCTGATGTTTTGGACTCTCTTATTTCCAATAATTTTAGCAACTTTGTTTAACTTATCTTTAAAAAACGTTGTAAGATCAGAAGATTTTTCAGCTGTAAAAATAGCTATAGTAAATGATAAAAATTATAATGACAAAGAATTTATAGAAGCAATAAATTCAGTTTCAAATAAAGAAAGTGATGATGCTTTATTTGAAACACAATATACATCTAAGGATAAGGCTCAAAAACTTTTAGATGACAACAACATTGAAGGATATATATATTTTGATAAGGATATAAATGTTGTAGTGAAAAAGTCTGGAATTAATCAAACAATAATTAAAAGTTTTGTAGATGAATATAAACAAACTTCTTCTACAATTAAAACAATTATGGAAAAAAATCCTCAAGCAATACAACAAGGAGAATTAATCAATATATTTGAAAGAACAAATTATATTAAAGATGTAGCTATTAGTAAATCTTCACCAGATGTATTTGTGAATTATTTTTATACACTTATTGCAATGACTTGCTTTTATGGAGGGTTTTTAGGGTTAAAGGAAATAAGATATATACAAGCTAATCAATCTTATCAAGGGGCTAGAATTAGTATAGCTCCAACTCATAAGCTAAAGGTATTTATATCTTCTATGTCAGCAGCAACGACAATTCAACTATTTGATCTTGGCGTTTTAATGGCTTATATTTGTTTAGTACTAAAAATAGACTTTTCAAATCAATTAGGATATATATTTTTAACATGCATTGTAGGATCTATTACTGGAATAACTTTTGGTACTTGTATAGGAATTATATTAAAAAAGAGAGAAGGAATTAAAACAGGAATATTAATTGGAAGTACAATGACAATGTCATTTTTAGCAGGTATGATGAATGATAAAATGAAATATATTGTAAGCTCAAAGCTACCAATTTTAAATTATATTAATCCTTTAAACTTAATAGCAGATTCATTGTACTCATTGTATTACTATGACAC
>NZ_JAKEDR010000143.1 GCF_023653455.1 Paraclostridium ghonii | reverse complement strand
GTAATATGGTTATATTTATTTGTGAAATTTGTAATTTATAAATATAAATATTTTTATAAATATATTTAAAATAAAAATGACCCTTGGGTCATTTTTTCTATAATAATATACTTATTAATAAAACAGCGCTTAATATCTGTAGTGTTCCTACAAACAAACCATATAAAGATACTGCCTTTCCTTGCTTTACAAGATCTTTAAAATTCACTCTAAGACCTATAGCTGCTAATGCAATTATTTCTAACTTACTGCTTAGTTCTTTAGCTATATGCCATAGTTCTATAGGTATTAAATTCATAGAAAATAGTGTACATGTTATAAAAAAACCTATTACATACCAAGGTATCTTTATTTTCTTTTTAGATATGTCCATCTCTTCTTCTCTTATTATTTCTTCGTTACTTTTCTTTTTCAAATTTCCAAATGCAAATACCACTACTACTAATAAAATGACTCTTACTATCTTAAATATAGTTGCTAAATCTTTAGTTGCTTCACTTACCATAGCACCACTTGCAACAACTTGTCCTATAGATTGTAATGTTCCCCCTATCATTGCAGATGTCTTTATTAGTTCATGTTTATATAAAAATCCTGATAATGCTGGAAGTAACAACATTAATACAACTCCCGTAACATTTACTATTGTTATTGCAATGCCTTTATCTTTATCATCAGCTTCTATAACTGGTGCTGTTGCAGCTATTGCAGATGAGCCACATACTGCATTTCCACTTGCCATTAAAAATCTAAAGTTTTCACTAAAACCTAATTTTTTACCTATATACATTGCTCCAACTATTGTGACAGTCATTTGTATAACTATAAATATTATTGCTCCTATACCTAATTTCATTATTGTAGATATACTTAATGTCGCTCCTAAAAGAACTATAGAATATGATAGCAACTCGGTTTCCGAAAACTTATATCCTTCACGAAATACTTCTTTATCAAGAAATAAATTTCCAAGTATCATTCCTAAAAATATAGAGATTGTAGCGCCTCCCAAACTTGGTATGAATTTAGCTAATATTATACTTATAAATCCTATTAATGTAGACACCATTAATCCAGGTAATATATTTTTTATTTTTTCCATAGTTCTGTCCTCCCTTAAAAAGTTTTTATTTTTTCTAAAAAAAGTATATCAAATTTATAATTATTGGTAAAATAGATATATAGTATAGTAACCATTAACTTTTTTGATGATTAAGTTCAGGGAGGAAATAAAATGATAGAAGAATTTAAAACATTTATAGCAGTTGTTGAGCATCAAAATTTTACTAAGGCAGGTGAAAGTATAAATTTATCTCAACCGACGGTAAGTACTCATATAAAAAATCTTGAAAATTATTTTAATACAACTTTAATAAATAGATCTATTAAACAAAAATATATATCTATTACTGACAATGGATATTTATTATATAAAAGGGTAAGAGAGATAATAACATCTATTGAATCTATAAAAGATGAACTCAATAGTATTTCTAGTTCAATAAAAGGTCATATAAAAATAGGTGCTAGTCTTACTATAGCTGAATATTTTTTGCCTGATTTTCTTGCTTTATTTTCATCAAAATATCCAGATATAGAAATTGAAATGCTTGTTGAAAATACACATAAAATTTGTGATAGGGTAAAAAGTTCCAACTTAGATATTGGATTAGTTGAAGGGAGTCTTACTTCTTTTGATTTTAATCAAAAATTCTTCTTTGAAGATAGTATGGTTTTAACTTTTTCACCAAATTGTGAAATAGATCATTTAAACTTTACTATAGATTCAATAAAAAATAAAAAATGGATAGTTAGAGAAGAAGGGTCTGGTACTAGAGAATATTTAGATATATTTTTAAGTAGTAATAAAATAACACCTAGACAAATAATGGTACTTGGAAGTAATCATACTGTAAAAGAAGCTGTAAAAAACAATCTAGGAATATCAATTATATCTAAGTTATTAACAGATTCAGAAGGAGATGCTTTATCTACAATAAATTTAGATGAAACTTATACTAGATATTTTTCTTTTATAACTCCAAAAGGTATAAAGCCATCAAGCACAACTACACTATTTATAAACGAACTTGAAAAATACTCAAACTCATTAATAGACTCTAAAATAAATTAGAGTCTATACTTTACTTAAGTCTTAACCTAACTTCTTATATAGTTTCTATGTTTCTAGTTACTTGATCCGTAGTAGTATCTAGTTTTCTACCAATTTGAATAACCTTATTTTCTACAGCATTTAGTTTAATATCAAATACATCAAATCTATCACTCATATCTTTTTTAACATCTATTATTTCTTTTTTTAATACTGCCATATCTGTTTTCATTTCTTTTTTAAATTCGGTCATATCCGTTTTCATTTCTATTAATAAATCTAATATTTGGTTTTCCATATTAACCTCCTAGGTGTACATATTATGATTATATAATAGCACGTATATTCTATTAATTATCAGATTATATATAGCTTCTATTTTAGTGTTTTTAGTATTTAAAGCAAGAGGGAGTGAGAGTATATTTAGCTACATTTCAAGCATCTTTCCAGCTTGTGTAGCTAAATATACTCTTACTCCCTCAATACAAACTAATTTAAATATATTTATTACATCCCTAATTCTTTAAATTCTCTACTTCCCGGCTTAACTAAATCTATTTCTCCAGCTTCACATAAAGGACATCCATCAGCTTCATGTACTTGTATATCTAATTTAATTGCACTATATATAGGCATCCCGATATCATGGTTAGTTCTATCTGCTATACATGCAACTCCTATAACTTCTCCACCTAGAGCTTCTAGTGCTTTTTTAGTTTCTACAGTAGATTTACCAGTAGTAACAACATCCTCAGCTATTATTATCTTAGCTCCTGGCTTGACTTCAAACCCTCTTCTTAATTGCATTTCTCCATCTTTTCTCTCTGTAAACACAGACTCTTTTCCTAATTGTCTTCCTAGTTCGTATGAAACTATAACTCCTCCCATAGCTGGTCCAACAACTAAATCTATTCCTAAATCTTTTATTTGCTCAACAACAGTACTTAAAACTTTTTCAGCTTGGTTTGGAAATCTTAAAACCTTAGCACACTGAACATATCTATTACTATGCTTTCCTGAAGATAATAAAAAGTGTCCTTCTAATAAAGCATCACATTCTTTTAATATTTCAACAACATTTACATTACTCATAATTATATATTCTCCTCTGTCTTTAACTTATAGTTTTATATTCCTCATCCTCAATAATTTTAATACGAGCTTAGCAAAAGGATTAAGATTTGCTTGTTGATGAAGCGTTAAAGACCGCTTTTCAGGTCTTTAGCGACTGAAACAAGTAATCTTAATCCAAAGCGATCTATTTAAAATTACTACTCTTTTTCTCTTTTCTCACCCTCAGTAATTTTAACATGAGCTTAGCGAAGGATTAAGATTTGCTTGTTGATGAAGCGTTAAAGACCGCTTTTCAGGTCTTTAGCGACCGAAACAAGTAATCTTAATCCAAAGCGACCTCTTTAAAATTACCTAAACTATTCCTCTTATTTCATCTAAACTTTCTATTCCTTCTCTATCCATATAATCTTCTATTCCCTTGATTATATCTAGTCCAATTCTAGGATTTATAAAGTTTGCAGTTCCAACTTGTATGCAAGTAGCTCCAGCCATTATAAACTCTATAGCATCTTTCCAATTAGTAATTCCACCCATTCCCATTACAGGTATATTTACTGCTTTGCAAACCTCATGTACCATTCTTAGTGCTATAGGCTTTATAGCAGGTCCAGATAATCCAGCATATACATTTTCAAATACTGGTTTTTTCTTGTTTATATCTATAGCCATAGCTTTAAAAGTATTTACTAAAGATATTCCATCTGCACCTTCTTCTTCGCAAACTTTAGCCATACCAACTATATCCTCAGCATTAGGCGATAATTTTACAACTAACGGTAAATCTGTTTTTGCTCTTACAGCTCTTACAACTTCTCTTGCAACTTCATTTTTTATTCCAAAAGCCATACCTCCCGCCTTAACATTTGGGCAAGAAATATTTAACTCTATCATGTCTATAGGCTGGTCGTTTAACAACTCTACTCCTTTTATATAATCGTCTAGAGTTCCTCCACCTAAATTCGCAATTTTTACCGTATCTAATTCTTTAAAAAACTGAAGTTCATTTTCTAGAAATCCTTTAACTCCAGGATTTTCAAGACCTACACTATTCATCATCCCTGATGGAGTTTCGTAAACTCTCATCCCCTTATTTCCATCTCTCTTTTCCAACGTAAGCCCTTTACTACTTATTCCACCTAGCTTTTCTATATCATAAATCTCTGAATATTCTTTACCAAATCCAAAAGTTCCTGATGCCATAATTAAAGGATTTTTAAATTCTATATTTCCGAATTTAACACTTAAATTAGTCATTAAATATCACGTCCTCTCCCCAGAACACTGGACCATCTTTGCATGTTTTTTTATTTCCAAATTTAGTTTTACAAGTACAAACTAAGCAAGCTCCTACTCCACATGCCATGTGATTTTCTAATGATACCATTATTTTCGTGTTAGTTCCTTCTGTCATTTTTACTAACTTTTCCATCATAGGAGTTGGTCCACAAGTTAATATATAGTCATATTTTTCTACATCTAATATATCAGTGACAAAAGTATCTCCTATTGCAACATGTACTTCATTGCAAACTGACTTATACTCTTCTTGTAGTATAGATTCATTTCTAAATCCTAAATATGCATCACAATTTTCTATATTTTTAGCTACTAGGTAAAGAGGGGCTATTCCTATTCCTCCACCAACTAAAGCAACCTTACCTTTTACCTTTTCATATCCGTTTCCATAAGGTCCTTCTAATTTTATTTCATCATTTTCTTTTAGATTACTAAATATTTTTGTTCCTTCTCCTACAACTTTATACAAGAAAGACATACTATTTTCATCTACATCATGAACACTTATTGGTCTTGAAAGTAGTGGATATGTATCCCAAGCTCTTAACATATAGAATTGACCCATCTTGGCTTCAAAACTACCTTCAACTTTCATAAAATACATATCTTCACCTATATATTTATTTTCTAAAATCTTATACATTACTGAAGGCCCCCCTTTATGTCATACATAACTTTTCCATCTCTTATTGTCATCATTACTTTCCCTTTAACCTTTTGACCATTGAATGGATTGTTTTTACCCTTTGATACAAACTTAGATACGTCTATAGTTTCTTCACATTCTGTATCTATTAAAACTAAATCAGCTCTTAATCCTTCTTGTATTAAACCTTGATTTAAGCCTAAAAGTTTTGCAGGATTTGCACTCATCATTTCACTTAATTTGTTTAAAGATATATTGTTTTCGTTAAATACCTTATTTACCATTTGGAATGCTACTTCTATATTAGATATTCCTGGAGCTCCTTTTTCTTTGTCTTCTTTTGTATGAGGAGCATGGTCTGTTCCTATCATATCTATATATCCATCTTTTATTCCTTGTATTAGATATTTCATATCTTCTTCTTCTGCAAAAGAAGGATTGACCTTATATTCTAATCCGTATCCAAATATATGATGTGGACCAACTTCGCAAGTAAATTTATATCCATCATTTTTATACTTTTTAATTTCATCTAAAGTATCTTTTAAACTTATATGACATATGTGAAGGTTTCCTCCAACTTCTTTAAGTAAGTTTAAATCTCTTTTTACTATTTCAAACTCCGGTTGACAGTGAGTTAAAACTTTAAAGTTTAACTCTTTAGATAAACTTAAAGAGTCTTTCATTATTTTTTCATTATGAAGAGTGTATCCATCATCTGAAAATAAATCTGTATACCCTCTCATTTTTTCTATATCTATCATTTCTTCGCCTTCAAGATTTTTAGTTATAGCACACACTTGCTTTATATCACATAAATCTAGTTCTTTAGATTTATTTAATATATATTCCATTACCTCTTCATTGTCACAAGCTGGTTTAGTGTTTGCCATTGGGCAAAGCACTGTAAATCCACCTTTTAGCGAAGCTCTTTGCCCACTTTCTAAATCTTCTTTATGTGTTAATCCAGGATCTCTTAAATGTGTGTGTAAATCTATAAATGATGGCATTAAAATTTTGTTTTTACCATCTATAATTTTTATGTCTTTAATATTACTTATTTTTATATTTGAATCTATTTTAGAAATTTTACTATTTTCAATAAGTAAATCACCTTGGAAGTTTATGTTAGCATCAATCATGTTAACATTTTTTATAAGCATATTATGCATTTGCTTCTACCCCCAGAAGCTTCATTATTAAAGCCATTCTAACGTACATTCCATATCTTGCTTGATCAAAGTACACTGCTCTTTCATCTTTATCTACTTCTGTATCTATTTCATTTACTCTTGGCAGTGGATGCATAACTAACATATCTGATTTAGCTTTTGACATTTTTTGTGCAGTTAGTATGTAGTAGTCTTTAAGATTTTCATATTGTTCTTGACTTTCAAATCTTTCTCTTTGAATTCTAGTCATGTAAAGAATATCTAATTCTCCTATAACTTCGTCTAAATTGTTAGTTTCTACATACTCATGACCAGCTATAGCATCTTTTATGTATTGTGGCATTTCTAATTCTTTAGGTGATATAAATACAAACTTAATATTTTTATATCTTGCCATAGCTTTTGTTAGTGAATGAACTGTTCTTCCATTTTTTAAATCTCCACACAATCCTATAGTGTGATTATCTAAACTTCCTTTAAGTGATTTTATTGTAAGAATATCTGTAAGGGTTTGAGTTGGATGTTGATTTCCTCCGTCTCCTGCATTTATAAATGGGACTCTAGCAAATCTTGACGCTTGTGTAGCTGAACCAGATTTTGGGTGTCTCATAACTATGGCATCAGCATAACAAGATACTGTTTCCATAGTGTCTTCTAATGTTTCACCTTTTGCTGTTGATGATGAATTTGGTTCTGAAAAGCCAATTACCTTTCCACCTAATCTATTCATTGCAGCTTCAAAGCTAAATCTTGTTCTTGTTGATGGTTCATAAAATAAAGTTGCTAGTAAATTACCCTCGCAAGCACGTGAGTATCTTGACGGATTATTGATTATATTTTGAGATAATGATAGAATTTCGTCTATTTCATTTACCGAAAAGTCTTCTGGTTGGATTAAATTTCTTCCTTTTAATTTCATATATATATCCTCCTTTTTTAGCCTCTCTGGACTAAATTTAAAAGTATTTTTATTTTTTTCTTTTATAGAATCTTACCACCTTTAACAAATGATGTCAATATAAGTTTATAAAAAAATATATAAAAAAAGGATATATTAAAAACCAGATAGCTAAGGAAAATATGTAAGTTTTGACGACATTTTCAAATCATATTTCCTCCTTACTATAAAAATTAAAAAAGCAGGTTTAATTGAGTTAGCGAAGGGTTGATATATAGATTTTAGCGACATTTTCAAGCTCCACTTCCACTTTTTATAGCATAAAAAAAGGATATATTAAAAACCAGATAGCGAAGGAAAATATGTAAGTTTCGACGACATTTTCAAAGCATTTTTTCAGCTTTGATGACGTAAAACTTACATATTTTCCGAAGCAGTTATGGGTTTTAAACTATATCCTTTTAAATCCTATATTATAATACTCTTTTAGCTCCTACATAAACACCTTGCCAATAAGAAGAGTTTATGTTAGTAGTTTTAACAGAGTCCCCTGGTTTTGGAGCGTGAATCATTTGCCCTCCACCAATATATATACCAACGTGACTTACTCCTCCACCACTAGTTGCGAAGAATACTAAATCTCCTGGTTGTAAGTTAGATTTACTTACAGATCTACCAGCTCCATATTGAGCAGATGAAGTTCTTGGTAAAGATACTCCTACCTGTCTATATACATATGAAGTAAGTCCTGAACAGTCAAAGCTATTAGGCCCTTCTGCTCCCCAAACGTAAGGAGATCCTATCTTACCAGAAGCTAATCCAACTACCCTAGAAGCAGCATTCGAATTGCTAACTGGTGGTGCTGGCTTCTCTTCTTTATTATTGTTGTTATTGTTGTTTTTATTCTCGTTATTATTTTTATTCTCGTTATTATTTTTATTCTCGTTATTGTTTTTATTCTCGTTATTGTTTTTATTCTCGTTATTGTTATTGTTTTTATTCTCGTTATTGTTATTGTTTTTATTCTCGTTATTGTTATTGTTTTTGTTTTTGTTTTCGTTTTTATTTTCGTTATTTTCGTTATTATTTACATTGCTGTTGTCATTGTCAGTTGTATTGTTATCATTTTCAGCAGCATTGTTATTATCATTTTTATTAGTAGTATCATTATTTGTTGCTTGATTTTCATCAGATACTTGCTCATTATTTTGATCTTTAACATCAGATTTAGTATCTTCTTCTACCACTGGAGCCTTATCAGATAGATATAAGTCTCTTATAAATCCTTCTTGGTCTCCAATTTTAACTTTAATCCAGTTACCTTCAACACCTAAAACTTCAACTTTTGTATCAGCTGGTAAATTATCTTTTATCTCAGACTCTACATGAGCATCTTTTCTTAAGTTTACTTTGTCTGCTGTTATGTAACCATCAGCACCTTTTACGTCAACAAATCTAGATGCTATCCATCCTTCAGTTTCATCATCTAACTGAACTTTATACCATCCATCTTGTTCTCCAACTATTTTAAACTTCTCTCCTGAATATGCTATAGTTTGAACTGATCCTTTGCTTCTTACTTTTACAGCTACATCATCTTTAACTACTGCAACTTTAAAGTCTACTTCTTCAAAATCTTTTAAATTTATTACACCATTTCCATTAATGTCTTTTTCGTCTGTTACTTTTTCAACTTTTGCATCGTCTGCATGCGCTATCCCATTCATTGATAATGCCATAAATGATGCAAATACTGGTACTAATATTTTTCTCTTCATAATGTTTTTCCCTCCAAAAATTCACCATAAGTATTCTTACGTGTTATTTTCATAGATGAAACCTATGTAGGATAAAATACTAATACACAAGATATTTTCATTTTTGTATTTATATATTTCATATCACAACTTTGTAACTGTTTTGTAAATAAATGTTGTAAATTATATAGTATTCTTATATTAACAATATTTAACTTATATCTTGTATATATCATAT
>NZ_JAKEDR010000142.1 GCF_023653455.1 Paraclostridium ghonii | reverse complement strand
GATATAATATAGTAGTAAAGGGGAATTTTTAGGATGAATAAGAAAAGATTAAATATTATTATAGGAGTAATAATTATTTTAATTTTATCTACGTTTATATTATTTGGTAATGACAAAAGAGATCAATATAGCAATGAGAAAAGTACAAAAATAGAAAAAAATAGAGATGAATATAATATTGGAGAAGTAAAAGATTTAACTTTTTTAAAAGAAATAGCTGGAGTTAAAGCATCAAACATAGAATTAATAGATGATCCAGTGGGAGTAAAAGGTGAGTTTTTAGTTCCTGAAAAATCTATTTTAAATGGAATCAATTATTTCTTAAAAGATACTAAAAATGAAAAAATAAATAATGTAAATATAAGTATAGATGAAAGGGAAATAACAGCAAAGGTTGATTACAAGGTAAATGAAAAAATAACAACCCCAATTGAAGTTAGATTTACCCCGAATATAGATAAAGATAATAATTTAGTTTTAAATGTTAGAGAAGTTAAGTTACTAGATTTAAAACTTTATGACTGGATAGTTGATATAGTATTAAAAAGCTTTATAAAAGATTGGTTTTCTAAAGATAGCAATATAAATGTTGAATTTAAAAATAAAAATGTGTTAATTGATAAAGATAATTTTAATGGTTTTTATTTAGAAAATATATCTTTAGATTCTCAAAATTTAAAAGTAAAAATGATTATAGATTTTAACGCCATAATAAATAAAAAATAAAAAAATACTATGCTCAAATTTGAGCATAGTATTTTTTTATTTTTGAGCATAGATATTAATTTTATGAAGAAAATATATATAAGAAAAATTTTAGGAGGATTATAATGAAAAATACTACATCTAGAGTTATATCAATTTTTATTTCTGCTTTTATGTTACTAACAATAACATCTTCAACAATATATGGGATTGATAAAAGTTATGAAGCATCTTCAGCTCCATCTCAATTAAGTAAAGAGTTAAAAGGAAAAGAAGAGTTGCTAAAATATTTTAATGAAATAAAGAGAATAAGAAACAACATGTATACTATAAGTATTAATGCTGAAACAGCTAAAGAAAAACAAGATGTTATACAAAAACAAATTTTAAGCTATTCATCAGAATTAAAAACAATTTCAAATCGTTTAGCTAGATTTAAAATTGAATATAAAGATTCACCAGCAGACTTGTTCGCTGCAAATCAACTTGAGATAATTACATTTATACTAGACTCATCACTGCTACAACAATCAATTTTAGTTGATAGATTAGTTAAAGGGGAAGCTACAGATTTATTTTTCTCTGACTATTTAGTAAGTATATATTACTATTTAAATATAGCAGATGAAATGATTGGTTATATACAACGATCTTATGGAATTAAATAGATAAAAAGGAGCTGTACCATGAGCAATTTCAAATTGCCATGTGTCAGTTCTTTTTTTGTGAAATCATATATATTGATAAAACCAATATATATGATTTTATATATTGATTTTATCAATTTGTAGAATATTAACATATATTGTAATATGAATATGTAATATTTAATAGATAAGGAGATAGGGTTATGGAATATAAAATTAATAAGGATCAAATGACGCCGAAAGAAAGAATAGAAGCTTTCTCTAAGGGAGAACCTATGGACAGAATTTTATGTTCACCTTTTTTAGGTGAAAGTGTGTCACCTATATTTGGCCATACAATTTATGAATATAATCATTCTATAGATGCACTTGTAGATGTTGCTGTAGGAAGTTATGAATTATTTAGACCTGACAGTGTAGGGTTTGGACCTGGATTACAAGGAATACCAGAAGCTATGGGAAGTGAAGTTATGTTTCCTACAAATAATACTCCTTACATAAGTAAGTCTGCTATAAGTGATTATAGTGAGATAGGAAAATTAAAACCTATAGATCCATATAAAGATGGAAGAATTAGATATTTCTTAGAAGCCTTAAAAATAACCCAAGATAAATTAAACTCAGTAGTTAGTGTAGGAACTTCAGTTGGAGGACCTTTTACAACAGCTTCTTTTTTAAGAGGAACAGATAAATTTTTAAGAGATTTAACTAAAAATAAAGAACAGGCTCATGAACTATTAGAGATAGCAACTCAAAGTGTTATAAATTATATAGATGCAGCTTGCGATATTGGGCTTGCACCAAGTTTAGCAGAGCCAAATGCATCTTCTACTATGATAAGTGAGAAAAATTTTGCAGAATTTGCAAAACCTTACTTAAAAAAATGTATGGATAGAATAGTTGAAAGAACTGGAAGTGGAACTACATTACATATATGTGGGAAAACTAAAAAAGTATGGGGACATATGGTAGATGTAGGTATTTCTAATTTAAGCTTAGATAACGTAGAGGACCTTAGACAATTAAAGGATGCTTATGGAGATAAGGTTTGCTTGATTGGTAATGTTGATCCAGTTGAAACTATAATGAGAGGTAGTATAGAAGATATATATAATGAAGCTAGAGAATGTATAAAAAAAGCTCATGATAGTAAGCGTGGATTTATATTAAGTACAGGATGTGATATTCCAATAGGAACAGATCCTAAAAAAATTATAGCACTAATGGATGCTGCGAGAATATTTGGGGCATACCCAATTAATATAGATAATTTATAAGGGGAATTAAATCATGGAAAATTTAAAAGAAGTTTTATTAAATAAATTAGCATCATGCGTGCTTGAAATGGAAGATGAAGAAGTTTTAGAAGTTGCAAATAAATATATAGAAAATGAATTTGATGCATATGAAGGTATATCTAAAGGATTAGCATTAGGTATGGAAGAAGCAGGTAAATTATATGAAGAAGAGGAGTATTATATACCTGAATTACTTTTATGTTCTGATGCTATGTATGAAGGTATCAATATATTAAAGCCAAACTTACAAAAACATAAGACAGGAGAGCATTATAGAGCAGTAGTAGGCGTAGTTGAGGGAGATACTCACGATATAGGAAAAAATTTATTTAAAATAATGCTGGAAACATCAGGCTTTGAAGTTTTTGACTTAGGAAGAGACGTTGCACCAATCGACTTTGTAAATAAAGCAAAAGAAGTTAATGCTGATGTAGTAGGTATGTCTACACTAATGACAACTACAATGGATAATATGCAAGTTGTAATAAACTTATTAAAAGAAGAAAAAATGCGTGATGACGTGATTGTTATGGTAGGTGGAGGGCCTATATCACAAAGCTTTGCGGATCAAATTGGAGCAGATGGATATGCACATGAAGCCTCAAAAGCAGTAAAACTTGCGAAAGATTTAGTAGACAAAAAAAGAGGCATAAGCAAAGAGGTGGTATAAAATGAACCCAAAGGAAAGACTATTTAAAGTTTTAAATGGAGAAAAAGTAGATAGACCCCCATGTATATGCCCTGGTGGTATGATGAACATGATAATTGAAGATGTTATGGATATAGAGAATGTATGTTGGCCAGAAGCTCATACAAATCCACAAATGATGGCAGACTTAACTCAAGGAATGTATAAGAATAAAGCATTTGAAAACTTTGGAGTTCCCTTTTGTATGACAGTAGAAGCAGAAGGTATGGGAGCTACTGTGTATATGGGAACTAAAAATACAGAACCTAGAGTAACTGAGTATCCTATTGAGTATAGTGAAGAGTATAAAAAATTAAAAAATATAGATGTTAATGAAGGTAGAGCAAAAGTTGTTTTAGATGCTATTAAAATATTAAAAGAAAAAAATGAAGATGTACCTATAATTGCCAATTTAACAGGTCCAGTTAGTTTAGCATCATCACTACTTGAACCAATGGTATTTTTTAAAGAAATAAGAAAAAAACCTCAAATGGTTCATGAATTTATGAATTTTGTAACAGATAATCTTATAGCTTTTGGAAAAGCTCAGCTTGAAGCTGGAGCAGATATTTTAACTATATCAGATCCTAGTGGGACAGGAGAAATATTAGGAGCTAAAAACTTTAATGAGTTTGCAGTTCCTTACTTAAATAAAATAGTAGATGAGTTAAAAGAATATGCAAATGGTGGAACTATAATACATATATGTGGAAGATTAAAAAGTATATATAAAGAACTAAACTCATTACATAGTGATGCAATTAGCTTTGATTCAATAACTAGTGTTAGACAAGTTATTGATAATGTATCTAATAAAGCGATTATGGGAAATGTAAGTACCTTTGCTCTTGAAAATAGTGATGTAGGGAGTTTACATACTATGTGCAACTCATGCTTAAATAGCGGGGTAGATATATTATCTCCAGCTTGTGGAATTGGAGTAAGAACAAAGTTGGATAATATAAAAGTGCTATTAGAATGCACAAAAAATTATAGCAGATAAAGAGGGATTTTATGAGTCTTTTATATGATGGAGACAAATATTATAAATTTGAAGTCGGAAGAAATCTTTTAGACATAATACAAAGTAATAATTTAGGGATGGAAAGTCCTTGTGGTGGTAAAGGTTTATGTGGAAAATGCAAGATAAAAGTTTTAAATGGAGATGTTAATTCATTAACTAATGAAGAGTTAAAGTTTTTATCTAAAGAAGATATTGATAATAATATAAGGTTAGGGTGTCTAGTTTATCCAAAAGGTGATATACTTGTAGAATTTTTAGATAAAAAAGATGCAAATCACAAAATACTAGTAGATGGATATATGCCTAATTTTGAAAAAACCCCAATACTAACAAAAGTTGTTCATAAAATAGAAAAACCAACATTACAAAATAACTTATCTTATGAAGAAATATTTGGGAAATGCTTTAAATATGATTTTAAAGAAGACTATAAGTTATTAAAAGAACTTCCTAACTTAGTTGAATATGAAAAGTGTACGGGAGTGTATATGGATGAGAAGCTAATAGGTTTGGAAGCAAATGACACATGTGATAAATTATACTCAGTAGCTATTGATATTGGGACTACAACTGTAGTTTGTTCATTAATCGATATTAAAAGTCAATGTGAATTAAGTTGTGAAAGTGAAGTAAATCCACAAAAAGAGTACGGACTTGATGTTTTATCTCGTATTCACTTTATAAAAAATAAAAAAAATGGATTAGAAGTTTTAAATAAATTGATTATAGATTGTATAAATAATTTAATAATAAAATTGTGTGAAAACAATAGTATAAATAGAAAAGATATATATGAAGTTTCTATAGCTGCAAATACTACTATGATGCATATATTATTAAATATTAATCCAATTTCTATAGGGAAATCTCCATATTCTCCTATTTTTATTAAAAGCAAAAATATTAGTTCTAAAGATTTAGGTATAAAGATATCAAATTTTGGGAGTGTATATTTACTACCAGGGGTATCTAGTTACATAGGTGCTGACATTGTAGCGGGAGTATGTGTATGTGACCTTAAAGAAGCTGATAAAAACGTATTATTTATAGATATTGGAACTAATGGAGAAATGGTTCTATCCAAAAAAGGTGAATTAGTATCTTGTTCATGTGCAGCTGGACCTGCATTAGAAGGGATGAATATAAGTTGTGGAATGAGAGCTGGGGATGGAGCTATTGAAAATATTAAAATAGAAGATAAAATAAACATAAATACTATAGGAGATAAAGATCCTATAGGAATATGTGGAAGTGGAATTGTGGATGCAATAAGTGAGTTAGCCAGATTAAAACTTATAGGGAAAACTGGTCGTATAGTAAAAAAAGAGACTATAAAAGATGATGAAAAATTAAGCTACTTAAGTGAATGTATAGTAGATGAAAATAAAAAGAGAAGATTTATAATATCTAAACTTGATAATGAAATATCAATAACTCAAGAAGATATAAGACAAGTTCAACTTGCAAAAGGAGCTATTTTATCTGGGATTTATGCTTTAGCAGATAAAGTAAGTATGGATATAAATGAATTAGATGAAGTGATAATAGCCGGACAATTTGGGAAACATCTAAGCGTAGAAAGTTTAGTTGGAGTTGGCATAATACCCAAAGAACTTAAAGAGAAGATAACGTATATAGGTAACTCTTCTAAAACGGGGGCTATTATGAGCTTATTATCTAGAGATATTAGAAAAAGTATGGATTTTATAGCAAATGATATAAATTATTTTGAATTATCTACAAAAGAAGGATATGAAAGATTATTCACAGATTGCTTAAAATTCTAAAAAGGTGATTAAATGATAAAGGTAGATATAGTATCTGGATTTTTAGGTGCAGGAAAAACTACACTTATAAAAAAAATGTTAAATTCTATTAAACATGAGAAAGTTGTAGTTTTAGAAAATGAGTTTGGGCAAATAGGTATAGATGGCGAACTTATAAAAAAAGATGGACTAGAAGTTATAGAACTTCAAAATGGATGTATATGTTGCAGCATAAAATTAAACTTCAAAAATACTATAGAGGAAATTGTAGAAAAACTTAATCCAGATAAAGTAATAATAGAACCAACTGGAGTAGGGTTACTTAGCGAAATATTAGTTATGCTCAATGATAAAAAACTTGAAAAGTACTTAAAGTTAAATTCTATAATTACAGTAGTAGATGGAGCGAATTATTTCGATTATATAGATAATTTTGGAGAGTTTTATGAAGATCAAATAAAAAATGCTAAGACCATAATAATAAGTAAATCTCAACTTATAGATAAAAGAGATTTAAATAATATTATTAATTCTTTAAAAGAAATAAATGATGGTGCATATATAATATATGAAAATTGGGATTTAAAAGAATTTGAAAATACAATTACAGATATTAATGAATTAAATCATTTTAGTGAAGAAGACATTAAAAGCATACAAATCAAAAATATAAAAGATATTACATCTATATCCCTAACTCCACTGAAAACATATTCTATAAAGGACTTAGAAAAAATATTTAAGGATTTAGAAAGAGGATGCTTTGGTAACATAATAAGGTGTAAAGGTTTTGTAAACAATGAAAATAATTTGCTAGAATTTAATTATGTAAATGGTAAATATAATATTGAAAATAGCAAATTAAAAATATGCCCTAAACTTTGTATAATAGGAACAAGCTTAAAGTTTGAAGAATTGAGAAAGGCTTTTATATAGGAGGATATATGGAAAAAATAGATTTTAAATGTAATCAAAATGATAATGAAGATATACCATTAGAAATAATAAATAATTCTAATTTAAGCTTTCCAAATTTGCATACAAATGCTAAAGATATAGCTAGTATTTCTAAAAGTTTAAAAAAGTATAGAAAAGATACTCTATGTAAAATACCATTTTGCACTACTGTAGAAGCTGAAGCTTTTGGAGCATATATAAATTTAGGGGATGAAAAAAATTGTCCTAGGATAAAAGATTATGCATTTTCTAGTTTAGAAGAATTAACTAATTTAGAAAATATAGACTTTGAAAAAGGTAGAATAAAAGAGGTACTAGAATCTATAAAGATATTAAGTTTTGAAAATGAAACAGTCACTTTAAATGTTTGTGGGCCTATGACCATAATATCTTTACTTATAGACTTAAAGTATTTTTATAAAGGGCTTAGAAAGAATAGAGATTCAATAGATAAATTAATGAAAGTTATTGAAGATAATATAGTTAACTATATTATCAAAGGATATGAAAATGGAGCTAAAGTAATATCTTATAGTGATCCGGTAGGGGATATAAACATAGTAGGACCTAAAGTATATGAAGAGGTAGTTAGTAAAACAACTATTAATATACTTGATAGATCGATAGAGAGTATTGATGAAGGTTTAATTCATATATGCGGAAAAACATCTTCTGCTCTTGCTAATCTTGATAAGTGTAAATTTATACAAGTTAAGTATGCAAATGATATAACTTATGGAGAAGCTATTTGCAATATTTTTGAAAATGAAAAAGTTAAAATTATAGGGAATAATTGTATGAAGAGAACGCCACATAATTTAAAAGATTCACAAATTTATTTAATTGAATTAATATAAAAAATAGACTGTAAGTATAAATTATAAATATATACTTACAGTCTGTTTTTATATTAATTTATAACACTTATCTTAGTAATTGGATATACTGTTATATTAGAGTCATTATTATTAACGATTACTATTCCATTTCCAACATAATCAATAGTGCCATCGATTTTTTCTGATGATTTAGATTCGTGATCGATATTATACAGTGCTATATTAGATAAAACATTTGAAACCTTTTTATCAAAATTAATATCGCCTACAACATACTGCTTATTTTTTTTTATATCGATGTTATTAATAGATTTATCATATTTTATATCGGAAATGTGTTCTATATTACAGTAATCTATATGTTTAAGGCTATTTATTGTTTCTAAGTTATCCTTACAAACTACTTTAACATTTTCAGGATTATTGGTTATATTTTTTATTGATTCTTTTTGCAGATTTATTGTAGATTCTAATGGAATTATTTTTTGATTATTATGTTCAGCTAAATTATTATTATAGTTTACATTTATATTTTGTAAAACATTTGTATAACTAGTGGATATATCAGATACAACACTATTAAGTTGTGATTTGATATCTATATTTCCTATCAAGTTGTTAGCATTTTCTTCAATTACATTTAATTTCTTTAAATTGATTTTTAAAGGTTCAAATGTACCATCATCCAATACTATACCCACATACCTTTCGCCAGTAGGGTCTAACATAAGTGCTTTTCCATCTAATGAAGATTTGTCTACAAAGTTATTTAGTGGAGTTAACTCCAAAACTTCTACAGTTTTAGTTTGTATTATTTGAGTTTCAGCGTTTATGTCAGATAAAGTATTTTTTAAATTACATGTATTTATATCAGATAAACAATCAACGGTATTTTCTATTATCTTACTAACAGCTTTTGTAGGAGTTGGATTTACAGATATATTACATTGTTTTATAGCTAAATCAGTTAACACATTTATAGGTTCTATATCTATAGGCTTAGAAACTAATGTTTCACTTGATTTATTGCTAAGAACTAATTTTTTTTCTGTTTCAATATTTGAAATCAATTTAGAATTTAATTTTTCTATATAACTTACAAAATCTACTTTGCTTATACCTAAATCAAAGTCCTTTAGTAAATTTTCTTTAGTTACATCTAAATCAGTTGATTCATTTAAAACATTATCAGAAGTTATCTTAGTATTTAATTTATGATCAGCTTTTAAAGGATTATTGAAATTAAAAGTTTTTATATTATCCGTATTTTCCATTATATAATCTTGAA
>NZ_JAKEDR010000141.1 GCF_023653455.1 Paraclostridium ghonii | reverse complement strand
GACGTAGCCGCGTAATCTTTTTTATTTTATGCATAATTGTGGGTGGTTAGTGTTAGTTTGCACTTGAGGTCATAAAGCTGAGAAGATGCTTTAAATGACCTCTACGTTGCAAACTAACACTAACCACTTTTTTCGTATAGTAAAATAAATAAAGAATTACGCTTGTATGATATGAAGAGATAAAAATAGAGAAGATGTTTTGAAATGACTTCTGAATTGAAACTTAATACTAACCACCTTTTTCGTATAGTAAAATAAAAAAATTATCACAAAATTATCAAATAATAGAATTTAATAAATAAACGCATTTATGACAGGTAGACAAAATGTAACAGACAAAAACTCATAAATGGTGTAAAATAACTATAGTTACATAAAATATGCGGATGATAAGAATTATTATATATAACTGAATTAGAAAGAGGTAGTAAAATGAAAAAAACTGTTAAAAAAGCAATAATACCGGCTGCTGGATTAGGAACTAGATTTTTACCAGCTACAAAATCACAACCAAAGGAAATGCTTCCTATAGTTGACAAACCAACATTACAATACATAATAGAAGAAGCTATAAACTCTGGTATAGAAGAAATTCTTATAATAACAGGAAGAAATAAAAAATCTATAGAAGATCATTTTGATAAATCTGTAGAATTAGAACTAGAACTTCAGCAAAAAGGCAAGACTGAAATGCTAGAAATGGTTCAAGAGATATCTAACATGGTAAATATCCACTATATAAGACAAAAAGAGCCTAAAGGATTAGGACATGCTATACATTGTGCTAAAAGTTTTATAGGAGATGAACCATTTGCAGTTCTTCTAGGAGACGATATAGTAGATTCTGATGCTCCATGTCTTAAGCAATTAATAGATGCTTATGATGAATATAAAACAAGTATACTGGGAGTTCAAGAAGTTGCCAAAGAAGATACTAATAAATACGGAATATTAGATTGTAAATATATAGAAGATAGAATATATAAAGTAAAAGATATGGTTGAGAAACCAAATATAGAAGAAGCTCCTTCAAATGTAGCTATATTAGGTAGATATATTATAACACCTGCTATATTTGAAATATTAGAAAATCAAGCTCCAGGTAAAGGTGGAGAAATACAACTTACAGACGCTTTAAAGACTTTAGCGCAGCATGAAGCTATATATGCATATAACTTTGAGGGAAGAAGATATGATGTAGGGGATAAATTAGGATTTTTAGAAGCTACTATAGATTTTGCACTAAAGAGAGATAACTTAAAAGATGGTTTAATGGAGTATATGAAAAATATAGTAAAAGATGAAAAATAATAAGAAGTAAGTTAAAAAAGAATATATTGAAAATAAAATATTAGGAAAGATACCTGTAGATATAGCTATGTTCTATTAAGATTGAAGTGAATCTAAAAAATGCTTATGTTGAGAAGTGTAATGAAATTTAGAAAAAATATGTGAAAATTTATTGCTATAGCAATTTATTTTACAATAAATAAAGAATTAATTTTATTGATATATTATAGATAATATGATATAATGTCCTTATTGTAAAAAATGAATATTGAGTAAATCAGATAATCGCGGGTAGCTTTGCTAAACGAGGAAAGTCGGAGCTCCATAGAGCAGGGTGCTAGGTAACGCCTAGTGAGAGTGATCTTAAGGAAAGTGCAACAGAAAATAACCGCCAGTAATGGTAAGGATGAAAAGGTGAGGTAAGAGCTCACCAGCGGGTAGGTGACTATCCGGCTGTGTAAACCCCACTCGGAGCAAGGCCAAGTTAGGATAAAAAGAGTATTGCTCGTACTCTCCGGTTGGTAGGCCGCTTGAGCTTATTGGTGACAATAAGCCTAGAAAGATGATTATCTAATACAGAACTCCGCTTATAGATTTGCTCGATTTAATTTAAGAAATAAAAACACTGGGTTAAATCAGTGTTTTTTTATTTTTAAAAATCACAGAATAAATTAACATACAAAATAAAATTGATATAGTATATAATATATATTGTCATTTACCATTTTAAGGGAAAAACAAAAAAGGAGAACAAGGATGAAAAAAATATTATATACTATAGTGGGGATAATAGTTATTTTGATAGGATACTATTTTATAAGCAATAAGAAAAATATAGAAGTTCCTATTCTTATGTATCATCATTTTGATACTGATGAAAAGAATATAAATAATGTAACTGTTAAAAAGTCAGAATTTGAAAAACAAATAAAGTATTTAAAAGAAAATAATTACACAGCGATAACGGTTAAAGATTTAGTTGATTTTACAGAGGATAAAAAGGTGTTACCTAAGAAACCTATACTTATAACTGCAGATGATGGATATAAAAGTAATTATGAAATAATGTATCCAATACTTAAAAAGTATGGAATGAAGGCAACTGTATTTATAATTGGGAAAAGCATAGATGATGCAAATAAATCACCTAATGCCATACCTAATTTTAATTGGGAAGAAGCAAAAGAAATGTATAATAGTGGAATCATAGACATTGAATGCCATACATATAATAGTCATGAAAGACGTAAAAAAATAAATGGAGAAAGAAGTATTTTTTCGGCTCCTTTGAAAAATGAAAGAAAAGGAGACTTTAAAGACCGTATAACTGAAGATATAAATAAAAATATATCTGTAATTCAGTCAAATTTAGGATATAAGCCATATGGATTTGCATGTCCATATGGAGAGTACAGTCGTAAAGAGGAAAAAATATTAAAAGAAAATGGCATTAAATTCACATTTTTAGCATCAGGAGGCAAGGAAGAAAATATTGATGATAGGTATTTATTAAAGAGAATACCTGTAAATGGTAGTGATAATATGATTGATTTTGAAAAAAATTTAAATTAAAATTTATATAATATAGATATAAAATTTTTATAAAAGGGGGCAGTATATGAGTTATAAAAATATATATAAAAGTTGGATATCTAGTGAATATTTTGATAAAAATACTCATGAAGAACTAGAAAAGATAAAAAACAATGAAGATGAAATTAAGGAAAGATTTTATAAAAGCTTAGAGTTTGGAACTGCTGGACTTAGAGGTATTATTGGTGTTGGAACAAATAGAATAAATGACTATACTGTAGCAAGGGCTACTTTTGGGCTTGCTAACTACATACTTAAAAATGTTGGGCAAGAAGGTAAAAATAGAGGTGTAGCTATAGCTCATGACAGTAGATTTAAGTCAAGAGAATTTTGTTTGCAAACAGCTAATACTTTAGCTGCGTGCGGAATAAAAGCATATATATTTGATGATTTGAGAACAACTCCAGAGCTTTCTTTTGCAGTAAGGAATTTAAATTGTATAGCTGGAGTAGTTATAACTGCTAGTCATAATCCACCTGAATACAATGGATATAAAGTATACTGGGAAGATGGTGCTCAAGTGATGCCTGAAATAGCGGATAAAATTACAGATGAAGTTAATAGTATAGAAGATTATAGTAAAATTCCAATGATAAGAGAAGATCAAAAGCATTTAGTGGTTATGTTGAGAAAAGAACAAGATACAGCATTTATAGAAGCTGTTAAAAAGCAATTTATAGGCAATGATATAGTTAATAGAGTAGGAAAAGATTTTAAAATAGTATATACACCTCTTTGTGGAACAGGAAACATACCTATACAAAGAGTGTTAAAAGAAGTTGGATTTGAAAATGTAATAGTAGTAAAAGAAGAAGAATTACCAGATTCTAATTTTGCAGGGATAAATTATCCTAACCCAGAAGATAAAAAAGCTTTACAAAGAGGTATAGAGTTAGCTAAAAAAGAAGGTGCAGATTTAGTAATAGCTACAGACCCAGACTGCGATAGAGTTGGATTAGCTGTAAAAACTAAAAATGAGGAATATGAGCTACTTACAGGAAATCAAATAGGTGCTTTACTTGTTAATTATGTATTGGGAAATTTAAAAGAAAAAAATAAATTGCAAAAAAATCCAACTATAATAAAAACTATAGTTACTTCAGAATTTGGAGCTAAAGTTGCAGAACGTTATGGAGTAGACTGTTTAAATGTTTTAACTGGCTTTAAGTTTATTGGAGACAAAATAAAAACTTTTGAACAAACAAATGAAAAAACATTTGTTATGGGATATGAGGAAAGTTATGGATACTTAGTGGGAACGCATGCAAGAGATAAAGATGGAGTTGTAGCAGCTATGTTAATTTCAGATATGGCAGCGTATTATTATGACAAAGATATGAGTTTATATGAAGGACTTATGGAACTTTATGATAGGGTAGGATTCTTTAAAGAAGATATGATAGCTCTTACATTAAGTGGAATATCTGGTATTGAAAAAATTAAAGAAATAATGGATTACTTTAGAAAAAATGGATTGAATCAAGTAGAAGGACTAAAAGTAGTAGAAAGTAAAGATTATAATAATGGAATAGATGGACTTCCTAAGTCAAATGTTCTTAAATTTATATTAGAAGACGGATCTTGGATTGCTGCTAGACCTTCAGGTACAGAACCTAAATTAAAATTATATATAGGTGTATGTGGAAAAGATTTAAAAACATCTCAAGATAAAATAAATAGTTTGAAAATAAAATTAAATACACAAATAAAGAAATTAATTTAGAGTAAAGAGCTTTTCTAGTTTTATGGAAAAGCTCTTTATTTTTTAGAAAATATTTGTTTGTATGGTATTTTGTGTTAATATTAATATGGAGAAAAAGGTGTAGAAATATATATAATACATAGGAGGAAAGTCGGATTAATGAGAAAAAGGAATAAAGCACTAAAAAACGTACTATCGATAGGATTGATATGTACTTTATCTATTATAGGCAGTTCAAAAATATCTAATGCAAATGAATCTGCAGAAAGTCAGTTGAACTCTGTAATTCAAAGTTATGGGGATAGTAAAGTAGATGTTGAAGATGGGATATCATTGCATATAGGAGAAACAGAAGATTTTTCTAAGAACCCTAATTGGAAATTATCTAATGATAATGTTGTTTCTATTGACGAAAAAGGCCAATTAAAAGCTATAGGAAGTGGAACAGTATTTCTAAGTCAAAAAATAGGAGATAAAGTTCATATAATTGAAGTGTATGTACCTTCTATGAAACAGAAATCTTCTAGATTATTTTCAGCTAAAGTAACTCCTAAAAGAGATTATTACAAAGTATTTGTGGATGCAGGTCATGGAGGAATAGATTCTGGTGCAAATGGCTTTGGTAAAAATGAAGCTCAACTAAATTTAGAGGTAGCAAAAAAAGTAGAGCAAAAGCTTAAAGAAAAAAATATACAAGTAGAAATGAGTAGAGAAACTAATGAATTCGTAGAATTAGGTGAAAGAGCAAGACTTGCAAATAATTATGGAGCAGATGTATTTGTATCAATTCATCAAAACTCAGCAGATGCAGAATCTGCAAATGGAATAGAAACATATTGTCATCCAGATAAAAAAGTGTATAGTCCTTTAGCATTAGAGATTCAAAATAATGCAATCGCTCAAACTGGAGCAAGAAATAGAGAGGTAAAATATTCAAATTTAGCTGTATTAAGAGAATCTAATATGCCGTCAGCTCTTTTTGAAAGTGGATTTATATCTAATAAAACTGAGTATAACAAGCTTATAGATCCATCATACCAAGATAAATTAGCAACTGGTATAGCTGATGGAGTAGAAAAATATTTAAAAAATACAGTTGATTTAGGATATTTACCTGTAATAAGCACTGGAGTTGTAGTTAATACAGATGAAGTAAACGTAAGGGCTGGCTATGGAACAAGTTATGCAATTATAGGTAAATTGCCAAAGGGATCAAAGGTTGAAATAGTAGAAAGTAAAAATAATTGGTATAAAATAAAATATAATGGGGTATATGGATATGTTTCAGGAAGCTATATAAGTATTGATAAACAAATTAGTTTAATTGATATAGATGGTCATTGGGCAAAAAATCAAATACTTGATTTTGTATCAAAAGGATATGTAGCTGGATACGAAGATAATACATTTAGACCAGAAAATTCTATAACAAGAGCTGAATTTGTAAAACTTGTAAATAAAGTATTCAAATTTACAGAAACAGGATCAGAGAATTTTTCAGATGTAAATTCAAGTCAGTGGTATTATAGTGACATATGTATAGGATTAAAAGCTGGATATATAAACGGATATGAGGATGGTACATTTAGACCAGAAAATCCAATAACAAGAGAAGAAGCATGCAAAACAATTGCTAAAGTTATGAACTTAAGAGGGGATGGAAATTTAACTTTTAAAGATAGTAACCAAATATCTGACTGGGCTAAAGAATATGTTGATGCATTAAGTGATAATAAGATAATAAATGGATATGAAGACAACACATTTAGACCTAATAATAATATGACTAGAGCGGAAACAGTAACTATATTAAGTAGAGTAGAAAAATGATATATGTGTTGAATTTAAAAGCTACCCTATTAATTTAGGATAGCTTTTAAATTCAATTTAGTTAAAAGTTTATAATTTATCACAAATTATGAAAGGGAGATTGTTTAATGAAAAAATTAGCAATTATAGTTTTTGTATGTTTATTATTTTCCTTAGGGCGAAATAGCAATGCATATGCAAGTACAAAAGAAATGAAGGCTGCATGGATTACGACTGTTTATAATTCAGACTGGCCAAGTCAAAAAGGTAATTCAGAAGCACAAAAACAACAAATGAGGAATATATTAGATAATTTAAAAGATGCAGGGATAAATACAGTTATGTTCCAAGTTAGACCAAAAGGCGATGCTTTATATAATTCTACTATAAATCCATGGTCAGATGTATTGACAGGAAAACAAGGAGTATCACCGGGGTATGACCCGTTAGCTTTTGTTATAGAAGAAGCTCACAAAAGAGATATGGAAGTTCATGCATGGTTAAATCCATATAGAGTTACAACTTCAGGGACTGATTTAAGTATATTATCAGAAAATAATCCAGCAAGACAGCATCCAGACTGGACTTTAGTTCATAATGGTAGAATATATTTCAATCCAGAGTTGCCACAAGTTAAACAGCTTATATATGATACTGTAGGCGAAATAGTTAGAAATTATGATGTAGATGGAATACACTTTGATGATTATTTCTATCCAGAAAACTACCCATTACCAGCAGGTGAAGGAAGGGACGGTAAAGTTGCAAATGCAAGAAGAAACAATATAAATGAAATGATATTCGGTGTAAAAAATACAATAAAAAGCATAAAGCCACAAGTTAAATTCGGGGTAAGTCCAAGTGGAATATGGAAAAATAAATCTAGTGATCAAAATGGATCAGATACAAGAGGAAAGGAAAGTTATTACTCTGATTATGCAGATACAATAGGATGGATAAAAAATAATTATGTAGACTATGTAGTACCACAATTATACTGGCAAATAGGCTATAGTATTGCGGATTACTCAAAGCTAGTAAGTTGGTGGTCGAACCAAGTCAATGGAAGTAATGTAGATTTATATATTGGACAAGGTATATACAAAGATGAAGTAGCAAGTGAAATAGACAAACAACTAAATTTAAATAATCAATATTATCAGATAAAAGGTAGTTTCTTCTATTCTACATCAGATATAATATCTAATAGAGCCGGTTGCAGGGATAAAATGAAATCTATACTGGCTACTTCGAAATTCAAAGATATAAATGGACATTGGGCACAAGTAGATATAGAAAAGTTTATCAAATATGGATATATAAACGGATATGAAGATAATACATTTAGACCAGAAGGACAAATAACAAGGGCTGAATTTGTAAAATTAGTAAATAGGGTATTTAATTTAACGGAGCAAGGAAATATAAACTTTACAGATGTAAGTTCAAGTGACTGGTATTACAATGAAGTAAGAGTGGCTGCTAAATATGGATATATAAATGGATATGAAGATAAGAGTTTTAGACCAAATAACCCAATAACTAGACAAGAAGCTATGAAAATCATAACAACATTAAAAAATAATAAAGACGAAAACATAGATAAAATATATAATTATAATGATTTCAAGCAAATTGAAGATTGGGCTAAATCATATGTTGAAGGAGCCATAGAAGCTGGATATATAAAAGGTGATGAAAAAGGTAATATAAACCCACAAGGGAAATTAACAAGAGCAGAATCTATAACTATGTTGGATAGATTAATACAAAATTAAGAAGAACTACAAGTTAATTTTATATACAAAATTAAAATTTATATGAATTTTAAAAAGTACAAATATGAATTAGAGTATATTCAAAAAGTATATTTATATGTATTTGAATAGCTCTTTTTTTTTGAAAAAAATAGTAATATATGCAACAAAAATACATATAAAAATATATACAAAGTATGATTGAAATGATAAAATAAAGTGAAGAATAATGTTAAAAAATAAAGAAATGAAATAAATATTTTTTATTAAGGAGGGTATTTGTGGAAAATAAAGTTATTGTAGAAAGTTACAATAAAAAGAGTGGATACTCCATTACAAAAAGACTTATAGATATTTTAATGTCTTTATTAGGAATTATAATATTATCTCCTATATTTCTAATAATATCTATACTTATAAAGTTAGAATCTAAGGGGCCTATAATATTTAAGCAAGCAAGAGCAGGAAAAGACAGTGAGCCATTTTATATATATAAATTTAGAAGCATGAGAATTGATGCACCTAATAAAAGTACTAATGATTTTATAGATGCAGATATATTTATAACTAAGGTGGGGAAGTTAATAAGAAAAACAAGTATAGACGAACTACCACAATTATTTAACATATTAAAAGGAGATATGAGTATAGTGGGTCCGAGGCCTGTGATACTAAAAGAATCAAATTTAATACAGTTAAGAAAAGAATATAATGTAGATTCTTTATTACCTGGCATAACTGGTTGGGCTCAAATTAATGGAAGAGATAAGATAGGAGATCAAGAAAAGGTTAAGTATGATTATGAATATTTAACTAGAATAAGCTTAAGGTTAGACATCTATATAGTTTTAATGACATTTTTTAAAGTTATAAAAAGATCAGATATAAAATCTTAGAGATTATATAATAACCTATTGCTTAAAAAGTAATAGGTTATAATATTTTAATACACTAAATGAGAATTTTAGGTTCTGTTAATTAGATATGATAAAAATTATTCTCGAAGAGATTAATAAACCGATAGGTTAATATTTGGTTTCAATTATTAAAAATAGGCATAGTAAACAAGCCTAACGAAATTATAAAATTTT
>NZ_JAKEDR010000140.1 GCF_023653455.1 Paraclostridium ghonii | reverse complement strand
AGAACAGATGACGGGAATAAGTAAGAGTACATTAATAAGATATAAGAATAAAGTTGAAATTGAAGGACTAAGTTAAGAGCTTAGTTCTTTTTTATTGAAATGGATCCAATTATATTAAATAGTTAGATGTTAAGTGTTCAGCATATATTTCAAGCTTCTTAAAAATTTCTACCGTGTCCGTATAAATTAGACCTAAAACTACGATATATGGGAACTTTATAGCCTTTACCATTGTTTCCCGTATAACCAAATAAAATTGTTATTTTAATCTGAAAATACACTATACTATATCGATTTAAAGCCATGAGAACTATTTTGAGAGCTTATAGTTGCATTACCTGAAACATTGAATACCCCCACTTTTATAATTCAAGAGGACTTATCTGTGTCGGAATGAGGTTAGTAGTTAACAATATATAGCATTCAATTTTTTATATCACCTTCCCAAAATAGGAATACATTCAAATGGTATTTTTAAATTTGGACATAAAAAAATAACTAAAATAGATTTAGTTATATATTTACATCTTATCCCTTATTTGGTATAATTGTGAATAAACCATACTTAAAAAGCGCGTAAATATCCTTATACTAACATTATATACAATAGTACATATAATTGCAAGTATTTTTTTTAAAAAAATTCCACGTTTGAGAATCTAGCATTTTCAACGTGTTTATATAGATTAAATTTATTTATATATACAATAGTACATATAAAAATTTTTAAAGGGGTAGTAGGTGGTCGAGTCTACTAAATAAAAGGGAACTATATGGGAATATTAAAAATTTATGAAAAAAAATATGTGGTTTATAAAAGAATAACGGATTTAACAAATGAGGATTTAGACGTATTAAAAAAATATGATTTAGAAAATAAAATTTATATTTATATTGGTCAATGTGAAGCATTAAGAATGGAGCAACGTACAAATGATTTCATTTATAAGATAAAAAATAAAACAGATGAAAGTAAAGAAGGTATAAATATAAAGATAGAAACAGCGATTACATATCAGAGCATTATAAAATTTTATAAAGAACAAAAGTGCATGAATCAGGATCAAGTTGAAAATTATCTATTTAGAAGTAACGATTGCTTAAAAGTATATTTAGAAGTATTAGGTGAGGACGATACAAATGCAAAAATAGAAGAAAAACGACTATATCATAGTTACATGATAGCATCTAAGTTAGTAAATATAGAATTACTTTACAATAAAGATTCACAAGTCTACCAAACTGAAAATGCAATTAAATTAAAAAAGACTAGAAAAAAAGAAGATTTAGTTCCACCTAGAGTAACTATTGAGGGTGATTGTATAAAAAATGAATACTTTTTAGTTATAGATGATATTAGAATTGATATTAAACTTAGTAAATCAGATTTAGGTTTTATAATAAAACAAATAAATCTGATGATACAACAAAATATACAAAATAATGCTATAATATAAAAAAGACAGAAAAAAATACTCTTAGTTTGGCGACAGAGAGTATTTAGTACATATGGTTTTTAATTAAATTTTATTAAGATAAACACACTACATACTCAATTGGCGTTGAGTTTAAGTAATTGGCGTTACTTCTATGTAGCATATTAAATTTACAATATTATTTTATACAAATTGCAAGTTAAATATAACTTGTATATCTATAATATTATAATATTTTTTATGCTATTGTCAATATAGCATAGTGTGTTTATCTCCAAAATGAAGAAGGGGATAAGAGGTACATGAATAAAAAATATAATAGATTACTAGAATACAATGATAAAAATGAGATAGTAGGATCTTATTTAAGAGAAGTTAATAGTGAAGTTATTTATATAAAAAAAGAGCTATCAGAAAAACAAAGAAAATTTTTAAATAATAAGTCAGAATTACATAAATATAGTGAAAAATTAGGAGGATATATTAATATGTGTTATGTTAGAAATAAATTACTATTTAATGAGTTGAATATAGATAAAGCAAACATAAGTAGATTAATATATCTAGCTACTTACATAGATTATAATAATAGACAAGAGAACTTACTTATTAAACATGGTAAAAATTATAAAATTGAGCCTATGGCAAGAGCCGATATAAAAAAAGTATTAGGTTTAGGGGACACAGTTTTCAAGTCATTTATGAGTGATATGAGAAATAATAACTTATTATTTGAAGCAAATAATAAATTTTATATATCTAATGACTATTTTTCAAAAGGTAAATGTAATTTTAATAATAAGGAATACACTAGAATCTACATAAATACAACGAGAATGTTATTTGAAAATTGTACAAGCAGACAACATAAACAGCTAAGCTACATATATCAGTTGATACCATTTATGAACTACGAATTAAATATAATCTGTAAAAATCCGAGTGAAACAGATTTTTATAAATTAGAAAAATTAAGTCTACTACAAATATGTGAGCTCTTAGGGGTTAGTACAGATAAAGATAACATGAGAAAATTTAGAAATGATTTATTAAAATTTTACGTAAAGATGGAAGAAAAGAAATATTATTTTTTATCATATGCTAGAATACTAAATGGACATGGATTAAAGGATTACTTTGTAGTTAACCCTCAAATTACTTGGGGTGGCAAAGACATGAGGCAAATCAAAGAAACTATACAAGTATGTTTTTTTGAATAGAAATATAAAAAGGTTAGGATTAAATTTCCTAGCCTTTTTATATTTCTATTCAAAAGAGGTATTTTTACGACCTAAATTGTATTTTAAGAGGTATTTTTACGACCCATCCAAAATCTTAATAAATATTGAAATCAAGACATCCATTCCCCCAAAAGGTGATTTGAGTCTTATCAGTTATCTATAACTATAAATGTACAAGTTTAGAATTTACTTAAATTAAACTAATAATAAAGCTGATAAATCAATGGAAATTTGTTTTTTAACTTTCATTGAACACAAGCGGATTGAACTTTATTAGTGAAGTGTAAAATAATAATCAATTAAATCCACTAACTCTTGAGACAATGCTTAACAATTAGCTAGAGCAGTAGAGTATAGACTACGCCCTCAAGCTTCATTTAGCTAATAAAGTACAATGTAAACCATGAAACTTGATAGAAGCTAAATAAATCTTTCAGTTGTTGTTTGAGTTTATTGAATAGGTAATTAATCAATAAATTGAATACACAATAAAAATATATAGGAACTTAGTTATAATATAAACACACTAGTTATAGTATTAAATCTATTATGTGTTAATTAGCTAAGTATCGTTGTGACTTTTATGATTACTAAGTTCAGAACAACTACAATGAGTTCATAGTAGAATAACACATAAAATATAATGAGATTAAGTAAATGGAAAAAATTTGGAAAAATATATCGGAATATATTGATTTTTTAGAATTTTTCCCATATTATGGTAATAAATAGACAAAAATTAGGGACATTATAGGGGTAGAATATTTTAAAAAATAATATATTGGAGGAATATTTATGAGTTTAAGAAAGAGAGCTACTAAAAGTGTGGCACTAGCATTAATAGGAGTTATTGCTAGTCTCCCATTATTAACAACAACTGCAAACGCACAAACTAACAATGTTGATACATATCAGACAAGTGAACAATCAACAGAGTCTTATACTGATGAAAATCTAGGAGTTATATATGATAAAGTTGTAGATGGTGATAAAACTACAATAACAATTAAATCATTAGATGGAAATATTCTAAATACACTAGAAGATTTAGATAATGAAATATATCTAGATGGAGAAAAGATTTCTGTTACTAGTAGTGATAATTACGAAAGTAATGATAATAGTTTAGAAAAATCTAAAAGTAGTACTATAAGATCTGCCACAGCCGCAGTTAAATGGGGAAAATGGAATTATAATACAATGTATATAAATACAGGTGGATTAAGTACAGCTACTATAGCAGGTTTAATTGCATTAAAAGCAGGATGGACTCCTATTGGTGCTGCAGCTGTGGTTGCGGCTGCAGTTGCAGGTAAGTATGATAGAATTAAAATAGGTTATAAAATAAGATATGGTACACAGGGTAAATACTATCTATATGAGAGAGAAACATCATTTTATGGAGATGGTAAGTTCATTAAAACAGTTAAAGATAGCGGTAAAAGATTATAATCTCGAAAGGAATATACATAGATGAAACATTTAATAAATAATAATGAACTGTTTTTTCATTTTACAGCCTATATTTCAACAATTATTATTTTACCAATTATTTTTAAAAATAAGCGATTATTGACAAAAACAAAATTTTGCTTTTCATTTATTTTAATAATTTTTAATTTATTTACTATGATATATTTTAACGGGTTAGATAAAGTTACATACAATTATTTTATTTTACTACTTATCACTGGAATATATATTTTATATGAAAAAAAGAAGACTTTTAAAAATAAGAATTAAACTTAATCAAATTTGAAGTAAATAATAGATAAAAGATACTCATGTATATGAGTATCTTTTTTATCTACAAAAATTGGGACAAATATTGTAGATTTTAAAAAATATATGTTCAATAAAATAACTATTAGTTTACTTTATTAAATACATATTTGAATAGGACAAGGTGTGGTATTATTTAAATATAGACTACATTGGAGGGACAACTATGGGAAAGATAGAAAATTTAATTTATGATATGAAAGATCAGTTTTTCGTAGAAAACTTTAGAGACATATCGTTTATAGATAAATTTGATAAATTAAGAGATATAGAAGAATTAAAAAAAGGTTGTCAAAATGGATTTAAAGTTAAATATATAAGTATTAATAAATTATATAAAGTTGGTGAGTTTGAATTGCTAATACCCGATTATGATAAAAAGATAATGAAGGAATATATAATTGAGTTAATGTATACGGGTGCGGGCGAGGGGTATGATTTTCCAACTTTACAAACTTTAATAGTTAAAGGTTTAGAAAATAATTATATAGCTGGAACATATATAGCTTAAGAAGTTAGATATTATTTATCGAGCTTTTTTTATTTTTAAGACATTTTATAGTATTATATTTAATGATGGGATTGAGACACATTAAAACAATAAAGGGAGAAATATAGTTAAAGGGAGAAATTTTATTCTATGATGAGTGGAGCAAATTATTAAAAGAGGATTGTAGTATAGAAACTATAAATAAGTGTCCAAATGAGGGATACTGGAGTATAGAAAATATTGAAACAGTATTAAACAAAAACATAAAAATAGTAGATTATATACCTAAGTCAATTCTATACAGTGATAGAGTTGTAAATGCAATAGTAGAACTATTTCCTACTAAAGTTATAGAGTTACCAAAGGATTTTACAGACAGGCTTTCTGATGAATTACTATGTAAAGTAATATTAAAACATAGAGCATATAAGGATACATATTTATCAAGAATTGATAGTGACAGTAGAAAAAAAAGAATACTTGAGGTGTTAAAAAAGGATGAGCCAAAAAGTAAGAGTAAGAAGGAATATGAAGAAGCTTTAGAGGTAGCTAAAAAAATGGTTGAATTAAAGAAAAAGATACCTAACACAATAAATGTAATGGTAGATGTAATGAAAAAGATAAATGATAATCCGGAGCAAGGGAAAACACTACTTAAACAATTAGCAGTATCAACAGAGATATATAGTAATGAAGAAATAGAAATGAAAAGCTTAGAATATTTAATTAAGAAAGAGCAAACAACGGCGGATTTATTTTTAGAATCCATAAAATAAGTATTATTAGAACATCTATGAAATAGGGGTATTCTAATATAGGTGGCAAGGAGTTGAATTTGTAACACTACTACAATACAAAAATGTTATAATAATTAAATAATAATCAAAAAGGAGGCTTAAAATGGATAATCAAATATTAGATTTATTATTAGAAATGAAAAATGATATAAATGAGATGAGAAAAGAATTTAATAGTAAGCTAGATAAATTAGATTTTCAAATGAAAGATGGATTTGATACATTAGAAATATTAAGTGAGAATAATTCTAATGAGATAAATAAATTAAAGGTCAAGGTTACAAAAGTTGAAAACAGATTAAAGGAAATGGATACTTTAAATTAGAGCTAGAGATTAATCTAGTTCTTTTTTTATAGATAAATATTTAAATATTACTTTTTTTTAAATAGGTAATATTATTTACGCAAAAAGTAATATTTAAAATAATTATTAAATTAAGTAGATATTATTATCTAGTTTTTTTATTTTATAGAGGAAATAACTTCTGTATAATAGAATATACGACAGTATAACTATTGTATATGGAGGTATCACATGACAAAAGATGAATTAAAAAAATTAGATATAATGGATCAAGTTGAATATATAAATTTACAATTAACAAAAGGTGGAACACTAACAAGTATATGTAAAGAAATAGGAGTTGGAAGGAGTACATTGACAGATAGATTTAAAAAGATTAATTATACTTATAGCAAAAGTAATAATAGATATGAATATAACGACAGTAATACGACTGTTAGGAGTGTTGAAAAAGCTACTATACAAAAGTGTAACATTAGTGTAGAAGAAATTGAGACGAAAGCTAACGACAGTAATACAGACGTTGGATTAATGAATGATAAAAGTATCCAAGGGAATTTAATTAATATAGCTAAAGAATATAATACATTAATTGAGATGATAGAACTATATAAAAAGAACTCTAATATATTGAGTAATCAAATAGTTATAGACTTAGATACAACTGATAATACATTGACTACACTAAGGGTTAATACAGAAGTATTACGACAGTTTAATGAATTTATAGAGGAACACAAGGAATATAAAAAAATGGACTTGGTTTCGATGGCTCTTAAAGAATATATTTTAAATCATAGCTAAAATAGTTGTATAAGATAAAAATTCTATCCTTTTTATAGAAAATTAAATCTAATTAAACTACTATTTTTATTGAGATGAAAAATAGGGGGATATATATGAAAAAAATAATAGTTGGGTTAGTTTTAATTTTAGCACTGGGGTTAGTTGGATGTAGTCAAAAAGAAGTAGATGTAAAAGTTGAAGAATATAATATTAAAGACTTAGAATGTACAAAGGATGTTCCTAAAGAGTTAGAAAATAAAGAGGATATTATTGAAATTATAGTTGTTTCATCAAATTTAAATGATATAAGTGAATCTATGGTAAAGCAGATTTTAGAAAAGTTAGAGAATAAAAATATTAAAACTGAAATTATTATAGAAAATATACAAGGAAATGAGATTGCTAAGATTACTGAATTTGATAAAAAAACTATTGTAGACATTAAGCCTGGCTATAAATCTAATGATAAAGGTGAAATTGTTATTGAAAATACAGACGAATTAAAGACCTTAGTAGAAAATCAAAGGATAAAAGTAGAAAATGTTTTATATGAAGGTATAAATGATACTATGAAAGATTATAAAGGTTTAAGTGAATCTATATCTGATAACTTGTTGACTGATAAATATATAAAAGACTTAGCTAAGTTATTTGAAGATAAAGATCCAAAGGATATAAGTCAAATCAAAATAAAAGGTAAAGACTTTATGGAGAGCACAAGACTAAAAGAACCTATGAAAATATTTCTACTTGCAAGTGATAATTATGAAAAAATGCATGATTATGCAAAACAGTATAAAAACAGCAAATCAGATACAGATTTAAAAGATTTTAAAAGTGCAGTATTAGCATTTAGGGGTAATGTAGCTACATATATAGTACGAATAAATTCATTAGATGGTAGTGATAGTTCTTTAAATGATAAAATTAATAATTATTAATTAGTTCCAACTTGTATTCAAATATTAATTTGTAAAAGACTAAAAGTATTGCAAGTAAAGATTTAATTCGCCTTAACGTATGGATTCTGCATTTTCCTAACTCTTCCCCTAGTAGTTGTTGATAATATTAATAAAAAGTAAATGAATATATTGCATGAAAATATAACCTTCTGATATAATTAAAATTAAGTAAATATGTCACAAAAAAGCACTTATGGGAAAAGTACGTGCTTTTTTTATACCTAAATTGAATGTAGATAGGTAAATGGACGTATTCAAATGTATGTTTTTGAAAGTAATAATATAAAGATTGATAAAAAATATATGGAAAGATGATATTAAAAGCATATTTTAAGCCACTAGGTTACCTAGTGGTTTTTTAATAGTTAAAAATAAAAATTTGAAGTAATTCATAGATAGAGCTCAAAAAATATTATAAAAAAATATTTTTTGTATATTATATATTAAATTATTAAAGAAAGCAGGTAGAATCATGAACTTATCACACAAAACTAAAAATTTCATAACGATATTAGGGGCTGTAGTAGGTATTGTAGGTATAGCATTAACAGGCATTAATATAGGACGTTCAATAGGAAGCGAAAAACAACAGCTTCAACACATTCAACAAGTAATAATAAAAGGTAATGTTACAGTTGATAACGATGGTAAGATAATTGAAGTCACTAATGAGAATTAGTGAGTTTTAAAGTGTTCAAAAAACAGTTGTTTTCGTAAACACTTTTTTCTATTTGTCGAATGATTTTTAAGTGTCATAATTTTAAAGTATTGACACCTAAAATTATATGTAGTAATATCAATAGTATGAATGGTATCAAAACTAGGTGTCATAAATGATACTTAAATAATTATAAAAAAGGGGTATTACTATGATATATGGATATGCAAGAGTAAGTACTAAATCGCAAGAGGATAACACTAGCTTAGAAAATCAAATAAAGATATTAAATGAGAATGGTTGTTCTAAAGTATTCTATGAAGTTCATACAGGAGCAACTATGGAACGTCCTCAATGGAATGAACTAGAGAAGATATTAAAGCAAGGGGACACGATAGTAATAACTAAGTTAGACCGATTCACGAGAAGTACTGAGAAGGGCATTCAGAAGATTAAGGCACTAACAGAAAAAGGTATAAAGGTAAACATACTTAATATGGGTATAGTTGACTTAAGTAGTTCTATGGGGAAGATGATGTTTACAGTATTAACAGCATTCGCTGAATACGAGAAGGATTGTATTGTTGAACGCATGAAAGAAGGTAAAGCGATAGCTAAGCAAGATATAAACTTTAAAGAAGGTAGACCAAAGGTTCATAAAGATAGTAAGAAGGCTCACGCATTGGAGTTGTTAAGAAGTGGTAAAACATATAAACAAGTAGAACAGATGACGGGAATAAGTAAGAGTACATTAATAAGATATAAGAATAAAGTTGAAATTGAAGGACTAAGTTAAGAGCTTAGTTCTTTTTTATTGAAATGGATCCAATTATATTAAATAGTTAGA
>NZ_JAKEDR010000014.1 GCF_023653455.1 Paraclostridium ghonii | reverse complement strand
CTATAGATATGATAACTTTAGTAATTGATTAAAAATGTTAAGGTTATTAAAAAAAAGAATACATTAAAAAAGAGTTAAATAATAACAATTATGTTACAAATATACTTGTTATTATTTGATAATGGTTGGGTATTAGGGTGTTATTACTAAATTGGTTACCATTATTAGGAGGAGTTTTATTATGATAATACCCAAAATACGCATGATTGAAATAACAACTTTTTTATTTATTTATTTATATAATGTTTTTTTAATAAATATGTATGGTAAAGTATCTAAATTTAAAGTGAACAAGAAAAAATCAATTTTATTTTTTCCACTAATTATAACTATAATTTCTACTAATATGATTATAGGAAGGGTATTTTTACATTATATATATATAATAAATTTTTTTGTATATATAATTACATTTAAACTAGTTTTTGAGGAAACAATAGGGGGCATATATATACTTAGTATATGCCAAATTTTTCTTTCTATCATAAATAGTGATATTATAACTGCTATAATTGCAGTTATGTCTAGAAATAATATGTATAAAACTGTTGAAAATTATTATTTTTATATATTAATATTTATTTTATCTAAGATTATAATAGTTATTTTGATTATTAAATTTGATAAAGAATATTTTAATAATAATCTTAAAAATTTACTTTTATATAAAAAAAAAATAGTAATAACTACATTAACTATCACCAGTTTAGTTATTATATTATTGGCTTCTAATTATACATATTATTATGTTGATATTGATACTCCTATACTTAGGATAATCGTAAATAGAAAGTTTATATACGTATGCTTTTTTTGTTCTATTGCGATGGCGCTTAAATCAATAAAATGGATAGAGGAAGAAATTTTATATAAGGCTAAATTATTGAATTTAAGTCATGATGATACTATAAATAAAAAGAATGATGAATATTTAAATTTATTAAAAATGTATAATCATGACTTCAAGAGTATATTAATTAATGTCAAAACATCTATTGAAATTGGTAATATAGAAAAAGCTAAGGAAATAATATCTGAGTTTGATAATCAAATACAAAGTGTTATTAACCATAATAAAAAATTTTCAAATAATTCTATAATTAATGCAATTCTCAATAAGCTATATGAAGAGTGTAATATTAAAAATATTTGTTTTGATTCGGACTGTTATATACCAAATGAACTTAGTATATCGGAATTAGAACTAATAAAGATATTTAATAATTTATCAAGTAATGCATTTGAGGCTTGTATTAAGCAAGAAATATCTGAGGAAAAATGGATAAACTTTAGAAGTTATGTTAAAGAAAATAATTTGATTATATATCAGAGTAACTCATTTAATGGGGAAATAAACTTTAGAAACGAGAGATTAATTACTACTAAAGAAAATAGTAAGAATCATGGTATAGGGGTTGAAATCATAAAGCATATAGTTGATGGAGTAAAAGGGATATCTCTTATAAAAGTAGATCCAGATAGAAATGAATTTAAATTTTTAATAAAGATACCTTTATCTATAAAATAAAACTATTTAATAATCACATCTAATTTATTAAAGTATCTATAACCTAATATTTACATAGGTATTAGAGTTTCTTCAATTACATTCTTAGATCCTTGATGGCTAGAAAATATACACTGTAAATATAATTTTTTTGATGGAATTTAAGAGCCAAAGAATCTATATATAGATTATTTGACTCTTATCTACAAATTATTTAACACCAACAGGTGACAATACATTATTAGAACTGTTACCAGTAGTTAATATCTCTTTTACACAGTTTAATCCAGTACTTACTAAATTATCAACTGCAGTAGTAGTAAAGAATCCTACATGGTGAGTAAATAATACATTTTCCATATTTAATAATTTTTTAATTTGTGAATCAGTAAGGTCATGATGAGGAATTACTTGATTTAAGAAATTTTTTTCAGTTTCGAAAGTATCTAAGGCTGCTCCAAGTATGTAACCGTTTTCTAAAGCTTCGATTAAATCGTCTGTATTTACAATTCCACCTCTACCAGTGTTAATTAAAAAAGAACTTTTTTTCATAAATTTTATATTATCTTTATTTATCATATGATTAGTGTCTTCAGTAAGAGGTGTGTGTAAAGACACAACATCTGCTTCTTTAAGAACATCTTCTAAAGTATCTTTATAAGTTAAAATATCACATAAAGATTCATTTCTATAAGCATCATAAGCGATTACATTTGCACCTAATCCTTTAAATAATCTAGCAGCAGTTGATCCTATTTTACCTGTTCCAACTATGCCAACTGTAACAGATCTAATTTCTCTAGCTATTAGATTTGCTGACCATCTAAAGTCTCCAACAGTAATATTTCTTTGTATAAGAGGCATATTTCTCAGGAGGTTCATTGTCTGAGTTACAGCAAGTTCTGCTACTGAATTTGGTGAATAAGCAGGTACATTTGTAACTATTAAATCATTTTTAACTGCTTCGTTTAAATTAATCATATCAAATCCAGCTGCTCTAGAAGCTATTTGCTTTATTCCAAACTCTTTTAATTTTTCATAAACTATAGGCTCGTCAATAGAATTTGTTTGTTGGATTGAAATTCCGTCATAACCTTTAGCCTTATCAACAGTTTCAGAAGATAAGCCCTCTTTAATTGTATCGACTTGAATATTGTTTCCATTTTCCTCAATCCATTTTGATATTGCAGGTAATTCATGTTCGCGTGTACTAAACATCAAAATTTTCATATTAAAGCCCCCTTATTTTTTTAATAGACAAGCTATTATAAAATTAAAAAAGTAATATTTATAAATAAACACTATAACAATATATCTACATAAGTAGCTTATCTATTTATTAATTATTTATTTAACGACTAAAGTTAAACTTTAGTCATTGCATAAAAATGTACATAGTTATAATAGCATATGGAAATTAACCTATATGCTATTATGATTAAATCATAGCATCTATTAGTTAATTTTACAACAAAGTAAATACAGAAATTTAAAAGAATTTATTATATTATGAAATTTATGGAAAATATGAAAGGTATAAAATGCTTGCATTATGCAAGTATGTATTGCATTATGCAACAAAAAATAAAAATTACTATAAAAAATACTTATGAAAACGATTGTAAGAATGTGTAAAAATTAACTATTTTAAAAATTTAGCAATATTTGGCACGGAAAATGCTTAAGAATAGTATTAACAAAATAAAATTTTAACTCAAAATTTGTAAATATTTATATTTAAAAAGTTCTTAATTAAAGTTCTTAATTACTAAATTAAATCTCATTTAATTTATTTATAGGAGGTTGAGGTATGGATAATAAATCATTATTACAAGGTGTTAGGGTTGTTGAGTTATCAAGTTTCGTTGCAGCTCCTTGCTGCGCTAAACTACTTGCAGATTGGGGTGCAGAAGTAATAAAAATAGAACCACTTGGTGGGGATGGTATAAGAGTTATGGGGGGAACATTTAAATCTCCATGCACTGATGACGAGAATCCAATGTTTGAGCTAGAAAATGGAAATAAAAAAGGAATAAGTGTAAATGTTAAAACAAAAGAAGGTGTTGAAATAATTCATAAGCTTCTATCTAAATCAGATATATTTATTACAAATGTTAGAGAACAAGCTCTTTCAAAAATAGGATTTACTTATGAACAATTAAAAGATGAATTCCCAGGACTTATACATGCTCACATATTAGGATATGGAGAAGAAGGTCCATTAAAAGATAAACCAGGATTTGACTATACAGCATATTTTGCAAGAGGAGGAGTTAGCCAATCTCTTATGGAAAAAGGAACTTCACCATGTAATACAGCAGCTGGATTTGGAGATCATTATGCAGGAATATCATTAACTGCAGGTATTTTAGCAGCTCTTTATAAAAAGCAAGTTACAGGAGAAGGAGATAGAGTAACAGTAAGTTTATTCCACACAGCTCTTTACGGAATGGGGCTTATGGTTACAACAGCTCAATATGGAAATAAAATGCCTATATCAAGAGCTAACCCAAATAGTCCACTTATGACTACTTACAAATGTAAAGATGATAAATGGATACAACTTGCATTAATTCAATATAATAAATGGCTTCCAAAATTCTGTGAAGTTATAAATAGACCAGAAATAATGCAAGATGATAGATTTAATGATATAAAAGTGATGCCATTACATGTTGATGAAATGGTAAAAATAGTTGCAGAAGCAATGCTTGAAAAAACATTAGATGAATGGTCAGCTTTATTAGACGAAGCAGATCTTCCATTTGAAAAGGTTCAAAGCTGTGAAGATATACTTGAAGATGAACAAGCTTGGGCAAACGATTTTCTATTTAAAACTAAATATGAAAATGGAAATGAAGGCGTGTTAGTAAACGGACCAGTTAAATTTAAAACTATGGGTATAAAAGAATATTCACCAGCACCTAAAATAGGAGAACATACAGAAGAAGTTCTTAAAGAGATAGGTTACACTGATGATGAAATACTAGCTATGGTTAACTCTAAAGCTATTAAACTGGATGCTTCAAAAGAGTTAGTTTAGATATAAAAAGGGGCGCTTAAAAAATGTACACAATGGGATTAGATATAGGATCAACTGCATCTAAAGGACTTATTTTAAAAGATGGAAAAGAAATAGTGGCTTATTCTACAATATCTTCAGGAACAGGAACTAGCGGCCCTGCTAGAGTTCTTGAAGATTTGTATAAAAAGCTTAATATAAACGAATCTGATATCGAAAATACTGTAGTAACTGGTTATGGTCGTATGAAATATGCAGACACTCATAAACAAATAAGTGAGCTAAGTTGTCATACTAAAGGAGTAAAGTTTTTAATACCTACAGTTAGGACAGTTATAGATATTGGAGGTCAAGATGCTAAAGCACTTAAATTAGATGACAATGGAGTTATGTTAAATTTCTTGATGAATGATAAATGCGCAGCGGGCACTGGTAGATTTTTAGATGTTATGGCAAAAATTGTTGAAGTAGAGGTATCTGATCTTGGGGATATATCAATGAAATCTCAAAATGAAGTATCTATAAGTAATACATGTACAGTTTTCGCTGAATCAGAAGTTATATCACACTTATCAAATGATATAGCTATAGAGGATATAGTTGCAGGAATTCATACTTCAGTTGCTAAAAGGGTTGCCAGTTTGGTAAAGCGACTTGGAGTAAAGGAAGATGTAGTAATGGTTGGTGGAGTTGCAAAAAATTCAGGCGTAGTTAAAGCTATGGAGAGAGAGTTGAGGACTAATATAATAGTTCCGGAGATACCTCAACTGACAGGGGCCTTAGGAGCAGCTATATATGCCTACAATGAAATAAAAAAATAATAGTAAAGAGGGATGAAGATGTCTGAAAAAAAAGATGCTAGAACAGTAATCAATGAGCTCTTAGCTCAGCAGTATGCAAATGCTTTTAAAGCTAAAGAGGAAGGAAGACCTGTTGGATGGTCAACTTCAGTATTTCCTCAAGAATTAGCAGAGGTATTAGACTTAAACTTATGTTATCCAGAAAATCATGCAGCAGGAGTGGCAGCAAAAAAAGAATCATTAGAGTTTTGTGAACTATCAGAAGCTCAAGGATATTCTATAGATTTATGTGCTTATGCTAGAACAAATTTTGGATTTTTAGAAAAAGGGAAAAGTGATACTTTAGATATGCCAAAACCAGACTTCTTACTATGCTGTAATAATATATGCAACCAAGTTATAAAATGGTATGAAAATATATCAAAAGAATTAAATATTCCTATGATAATGATAGATTTACCTTTCAATGATGAAGATTATGTTACTGATGAAAGGGTTGAATATATAAAAGGGCAATTCCAAGAAGCTATAGCACAACTTGAAAAGATATCAGGCAAAAAATTCGATCCTAAAAAGTTTGAAGAAGTAATGAGAACATCAGCTGAAAATGGTAGACTTTGGAAGTATTCAATGAGTTTACCTGAGGGATCAGATCCATCTCCTATGAATGGATTCGATTTATTTACTTACATGGCAGTAATAGTTTGTGCTAGAGGTAAAAAAGAAACTACAGAAGCATTTAAACTTTTAATAGAAGAATTAGAAGGAAATATAAAAAATAAAGTATCTACATTCAGAGGTGAAGAGAAATACAGAATCATGATGGAAGGAATACCTTGTTGGCCTTCTATAGGATTTAAAATGAAAACACTAGCAAAATACGGTGTTAACATGACAGGTAGTGTTTATCCTCATGCTTGGGCTCTTCAATATGAAGTTAATGATTTAGATGGAATGGCAAGAGCGTATAGTGGAATGTTTAATAATGTTAACTTAGATAAAATGACAGAATATAGAATTAATTCATTAAGAGATGGTAAATGTGATGGGGCATTTTATCATATGAATAGAAGTTGTAAACTTATGAGTTTAATTCAATATGAAATGCAAAGAAAAACCGAAGAAATTACAGGTATACCATCAGCAGGATTTGATGGAGACCAAGCAGACCCTAGAGGATTTACTAAAGCTCAATTTGAAACTAGAATACAAGGTCTAGTTGAAGTTATGAATGAGAGAAAAAATCTTAACAGAGGTGAAATATAATGGAATCTATTTTAGCAAGAATGCAAGAAGTAGTTAATAACCCAAATGAAGTAATCAAAAAATTTAAAAAAGATACTGGAAGTAAAGCTATAGGATGTTTTCCGGTATACTGTCCAGAAGAAATAATTCATGCAGCAGGAATGTTTCCTGTAGGAATATGGGGTGGACAAACTGAATTAGATTTAGCTAAACAATATTTCCCGGCATTTGCATGTTCAATAATGCAGTCATCTCTAGAATATGGACTTAGAGGAACTTATAATGAACTTTCAGCTGTTATAATACCTGGAATGTGTGACACTTTAATTTGCTTAGGACAAAACTGGAAAGTAGCTGTTCCACAAGTACCTTATATATCTTTAGTGTACCCACAAAATAGAAAGTTAGATTCAGGCGTTAAGTATTTAATAAATGAATTTAAACATGTAAAAGTAGAGTTAGAAAAAATATGTGGGCACGAGATAACAGAAGAAAAATTACATGAAAGTATAGAAGTTTACAATGAGCATAGAAGAGTAATGCAAGAATTTGTAGCATTAGCTCCTAAATATGCAAAAACAATAAACCCTTCAATTAGGAATTTAGTTATAAAAAGTGGATTCTTTATGAGAAAAGAAGAGCACACTGATTTAGTTAAAAATCTTATATCTAAATTAAATAAAATGCAACCTGAGGAATGTACAGGAAGTAAAGTTGTTCTTACTGGTATATCTTTAGATTCAAAAGGCATTCTAGATATTTTAGAAGAAAACAATATAACTGTTGTTGCAGATGATTTAGCTCAAGAATCTAGACAATTTAGAACTTTAGTTCCAGATGGAAAAGATGCTTTAGAAAGACTTGCAAGACAGTGGTCAAATGTAGAAGGATGTTCACTAGCTTATGATCCAGAGAAAAAACGTGGATCTATGATAGTAGAAGAAGCAAAAGCTAAAGGTGCAGATGGAGTAATATTCTGTATGATGAAATTCTGTGATCCAGAAGAATACGATTATCCTGTAGTTAAAAAGGATATAGAGTCAAAAAATATTCCGACACTATATATAGAAGTGGATCAACAAACATCAAATGATGAGCAAGTAAGAACTCGTGTTCAAGCCTTCTCTGAGATGCTTAGCTTCGCCTAAATTTATATTTGCAACAATCGAAATCTTTATATTTAATAAATTAAAAGACATAAATTATATTCAAATCTAAAAAAATTACTTACTAAAGATTTCGTTTTTAATAATATATCATATCAAAAATATTAGAATATAAAAATGGAGGAGAATATGTTATTTAATAAAGAGCAAGAACTTTTAAGAAAAGCTGTAAGAGACTTTGTAAACAGAGAATTAAAAACTATACCAGAAGAAATTGATAAAACTGGGGAAATGCCTAGAGAATTATTAGATAAAATGGCTAAAGCAAAATATACAAGTGTTACAGTACCTGAAGAATATGGTGGAGCAGGTGCCGATTATGTATCGTATGCAATAATAATGGAAGAAATTAGTAAAAGATGTGCATCTACTGGAACTTATGCAACTGCATCAGCATCTCTAGTAGCACTTCCAATACTTAATAATGGAACAGAAGAACAAAAACAAAAATATTTAAAAGCTTTATCATCAGGTGAAATGATAGGTGCATTTGGTTTAACAGAGCCAGGGGCTGGATCTGATGCTTCTGCACAACAAACAACAGCAGAACTTAATGGAGATCATTATATATTAAATGGAAGAAAAACTTTTATAACTAATGGACCTTTATGTGATTTTGCAATAGTAATTGCAGTTACAGATAGATCTAAAGGATTAAAAGGAACAAGTGCATTTATAGTAGAACGTAAATGGGAAGGATTCTCTGTTGGAGCTCATGAAGATAAAATGGGTATAAGAGGAACTCAAACTTCAGACTTAATTTTTGAAAATGTAAAAGTTCCTAAGGAAAATTTATTAGGAAAAGAAGGAATAGGATTTAAAATAGCTATGCAAACTCTTGATGTTGGTAGAATAGGGGTTGCAGCTCAAGCATTAGGGATAGCTCAAGGTGCTCTTGATGAAGCTATAAAATATACAAAAGAAAGAGTTCAATTTGGAAAGCCTATTTCAAAATTACAAAATACGCAATTTACTTTAGCAGATATGGAAACGAAAGTGAATGCGGCTAGATTGTTAGTTTACGATGCAGCTGAAAAGAAAAATGCTGGAGTAAACATGACTAAAGAATCAGCTATGGCTAAGTATTATGCAGCTGAAATAGCTAATGAAGTTGCTTATAAAGCTCTACAATTACATGGTGGATATGGGTTTATAAAAGATTATCCAATTGAAAGAATGTATAGAGATGCAAGAATAATGTCTATATACGAAGGTACATCAGAAGTTCAAAAAATTGTAATATCTTCAAGCATTTTAAAATAAATTAAACCTTTGAAAATATTTTATACTAGTTAAATGGAGGTAAAGACTTTGAAAATATTAGTTTGCGTAAAACAAGTTCCAGACACTAATGAAGTTAGAATAAATAAAGAAACGGGAACTCTTATAAGAGATGGTGTTCCAAGTATACTAAATCCTGATGATGCAAATGCATTAGAGGAAGCTTTAAAATTAAAAGATAATCATGAAGGATCAACTGTTACAGTAATAACTATGGGTCCTCCTCAAGCAGATTTTATGCTTAGAGAATGTTTAGCTATGGGTGCTGATGAAGCTATACTTCTTAGCGATAGAGCATTTGGAGGAGCTGATACTTGGGCAACTTCAAACACAATTGCAGCGGGAATTAAAAAAGTTGGAGATTATGATATAGTATTTGCAGGAAGACAGGCTATAGATGGAGATACTGCTCAAGTTGGTCCACAGATAGCTGAAAAACTTGATATCCCTCAAGTTACGTATGTGCAAGATTTTTCTATAGATGGAGATACAGTAACAGTACAAAGACAATTAGAGGATGGATACGAAGTAATTAAAGTTAAAAAACCTGTTCTTTTAACAGCTGTTAAAGAATTAAATGAACCAAGACATATGTCTGTTGATAAAATAGTAAAAGCATTTAAAACAGAAGTAAAAGTTTGGACAATAGATGACTTAGATGTAAGTAGAGAAGAAGTTGGGCTTAAAGCATCACCAACTAAAGTATTTAAATCATTTACACCAGATCCAAGAGGTAAAGGGGAAATACTTAAAGGTAATCCAGAAGATATTGTGAATAAGGTACTAGTAGGACTAAAACAAAAGCACATTATATAAGTTGGAGGTTAAAATGAATACAAAAATGAATGAAAATATAAAAGACTTTAGCTCATACAAAAACGTGTGGGTGTTTGCAGAACAAAGAGAAGGTGTAATAACACCTGTTGTAATAGAATTGCTTGGAGAAGGAAGAAAGTTAGCTGATGAAATAGGAGTTAATCTTTGCGCAATATTATTAGGTGAAAACGTAGATTCAATGGCAAAAGAATTAGTTGCTTATGGAGCAGATACAGTTTATACGGCAGATGATGCTTTATTAGGAAAATTTACAACTGATGCTTATACAAAAGTTATAACTGATGCAATAAATGAATTTAAACCAGAAATAGTACTTTATGGTGCTACTCATATAGGAAGAGACTTAGCTCCAAGAGTAGCTTCAAGAGTAAGTACTGGACTTACTGCAGATTGTACTAGACTTGAAATAGATCCAGAAGACAAAAAACTAAAACAAACTCGTCCAGCTTTTGGTGGTAATATAATGGCTACAATTATATGCCCTAACACTAGACCTCAAATGTCTACAGTTAGACCAGGAGTTATGGAAAAAGCAGAAAAAAATACTTCTAGAGATGGTAAAATAGTTCCTGTATCATTTAATTTAAGTAAAGAAGATATAAGAGTAGAAGTAGTTAAAACTGTAAAAACTAAAAAAGATTTAGTATCTTTAACAGATGCAAACGTAATAGTAGCTGGAGGACTTGGAATAGGTGGACCAGAAGGATTTGATATGCTAAAGCAATTAGCTGATAAATTAAATGGAGTAGTAGGTGCATCTCGTGCAGCTGTTGATGCTGGATGGATAGACCACTCTCATCAAGTTGGACAAACAGGAACTACTGTTAAACCAAATCTTTACATAGCTTGTGGTATATCTGGAGCTATACAACATTTAGCAGGTATGCAGTCTTCTGACTTTATTATAGCTATAAATAAAAATGAAACAGCTCCTATACTTGATATAGCAGATTATGGAATAGTTGGGGATGTTAAAGAGATAGTTCCACTACTTATTGAAAAATTAGAAAATGTAGATGATTTAATTGAATTAGTAAATGCATAAATTCTATATAATTTAAATATTTGAATAGATTTTACACTTTATAGTAAGCCTGATTAAAATAATCCTTGTATGTAATTTGATATTATATACAAGGATTATTTAATTTTATGTCGTAAGTATATAATTTAGTATTAATTACATAAAAACATAATAAAGTATAGTAAATTTGACAAAATGACAAAGTTAGTAGAAAATTAACAATAATTGCAAATTTAAGTGTTTTAAAATGCTATAATATTGTTAGTGTAAAAAGCAGACTTTTATATTTCAACAAGGGGTTAATTTACTAAATAGGGAAGGGCTGAATAAAGTGTATAATGATTTTAGAGGCTTTATTAATCACTTAGAAAATCCAGCAATTTTATGCAGTGAAACTGGAGAAATACTAGATTTTAATGCACAAATGAAGAAGATTTTTGATTTTGTAGATGTTGACAAGCCATCAAATATAGCTGTTTTAGATAGTACATTTAGCAACAATGATTACTTTTCAAACAATAGAAAGAACATAAAGCTTAGAGATTTAAGTATGTTTGTAGATGTTTATTCTATTAGAGATTATAAAAATGAATTACAATATATTTATTTATTTGAAAAGTCTATGATAACAGATAAGGTTGTTGAGGATATAATTGAGCATATAGACGAGGTTATAGTTATATTTAATAAAGACGGAGTTATAGAAAAGATGAATAGACTATGCGATGAAATACTACCATTTAAGAGAAAAGACGTTTTAGGTAGAAAAATTGACAAGCTAGTTTATATGGGGTTAGTAGAAGAACCAATAATACTTAACATGCTAGAGGTTAAGAAAAAAACTTATAAAAATGTAGTCTATCCTGGAGGAAAAGTTATAGCGTATACAGCAGTTCCAATATTCGATAATAAAGGGAATGTAAAAGGTGGAGTGCTAACAGGTAGGGATATTTCTAGAGTTATAAATTTAGACTCTCATACTAAGTATAATGGGGCTACAACTGATTCAGAATACATAAGCAAAAGTAAAGTTATGGAGAATATAAAAGACGTGGTAAAAAGGGCCGCTGTATCTGATTCATCTATTTTTATAACTGGAGAATCTGGAGTTGGGAAAGAAATAATAGCTAGAAAAATATGTGAATATAGCCCTAGGAGAGACAAAGCATTTATCGCTATAAACTGTGGGGCAATTCCTAATGAATTACTAGAATCTGAATTTTTTGGGTATGAAGAAGGGTCTTTTACTGGAGCTAAAAAATCTGGGAAAAAGGGGATATTTGAGCAGGCAAATGGAGGTACTATATTTTTGGATGAGATAGGTGAGCTACCACTTCAAATGCAGAAAAAATTACTTAGAGTTATACAAGAAAATACCATTACTAGAGTTGGGGGAAGTAAGCCGATTAAAATTGATGTAAGGTATGTGAGTGCTACTAATATCTCAAATGAAGATTTACATGATAATCTAAAATTTAGACAAGATTTGTATTACAGACTTAGTGTAATACCAATAAAAATACCTCCATTGAGAGAACGAAAAGAAGATATTGTCCCTTTAGTTGAACATTTTCTAGATTTATATAATGATAAATATAATAGACAAGTTAATATTTCTCCTAAGGTTATGAATTTATTAAATAGTCATTCATGGCCTGGAAACATAAGGGAATTAAAGAATATTATTGAAAGATTTGTTGTACTATCAGTAAAGAATACTATAGGAGAAGATGAGTTTAATATGCTTATAAATTTAGATGACTTATCTAAGGAAAAAGATTTAAAATCACCTATAGTTGTAAATGGTATTGTAAATTTAAATGAAGCATATAAAATAGTAGATCAAATAATTATACCTAGAGCAATAGATAGATATGGTTCAATTACTAAGGCATCAAAACAAATAGGTATAGATTCTTCTACCATACATAGAAAGATAAAAAGTGGGCATGTAAAACTATAATTAAATAAAATAAATTATTTAGTTGCAAATACTAAGTAGTTCTGATATTATTATGGTATAAAGTACATATGATTCAAAGAAGCCATGAAGGTTTTAAAACTTTCATGGTTTTTTTTGTTTTATTTAGTACAAATAAAAAACTCTATATAAAAATAGATAGACTTTAAAACTATCTATTCCCTTTTATAAAGATGCTATATAGCATCTTTTTCTTTATTTAAAAAAGGTACTTCTAAACTATTATTGTAAATAGAATTTGCGAAATTTTTACAAAAATATGTTAGAAAAGTAGTATCTTTAAATGCAATATCTTTTATTATAGGTAAAGGTATTGCTATACATATACATTCATCTAAAGCCCTTAAACTATATTCAAATTTATTTTGAGTAAACAACTCTAAAGAACCAATTACATTTAAATTATTTATAGAAGGTTTAATAATATCGTTATTACTATATAAATTTTCTAATTTAACAGCACTACCTTCTACAAAAAAATATATATAGTCAGGAAAAGTGTTTTTTAAAACAATCAGTTCGTTTTTATTAAAGCAATGTAGTTCCATATGAGAATTTAGATTTATTTCAAACATATTATTTATTTTATAACTTTCTAGATAATACCTTAAACTATTTTCATGATGAAGTTTTAGCACACAATCACCCCTTGTAAAAATAAAATTACTATATTAAAAGTATTAACTTATTTTTAAAATATAAACTAATAAATAAAAAAAATTTGGACAATATATTATTAAATAAATACACAATAACACCTCAGTGATGGCATTTAAAAATAGTGTATTTATATAAAATAGATTAAGTCCTTTAATTATTTATAATTAAAGGACTTTTATTTTTTATTTTTAGGTAAAATATAATTAATCATTATTTGAGGGAGGAGATGCATTATGAAATTATTAGTTACAAATAAGTATAGAGATGATGAAATAGAAAAACTAGAGGACTTAGGATATGAAGTAATATATATGAATGAGCCTAATGCCGTAGTAAATGATGAAATAAAAGATACAGAGGTACTGCTAGGATATAATCCATTTAAGACTCTAGATATATCTAAATTAGCAAATTTAAAATTGATTCAGCTTAGTAGTGTAGGAATAGATCAAATACCAAAAGACATAGTTATAAAAAATAATATTTTGGTATGCAACAATAAAGGAAACTATAGTATACCTATGGCAGAATATATAGTTATGTATATCTTAAATGTATATAAAAATACTAAGCAAATGTATGAAAATCAAAGTAGAAATAAATGGGAATTAAATACACATTTAGAAGAATTGACTTATAAAAAAATACTGTTTATAGGTACTGGAACAATTGCAAAAAATGCAGCTGATAGATTAAAACCATTTGGAACTTATATTTATGGAGTTAATACAGATGGTAGAGATATTGAAGGATTTGATAAATGTATTTCCATAGATAATATAGATAGTGAGTTAAAGGAATGTGATGTAGTAGTTCTTACATTACCATCAACAAAAGAGACTGTAGGAATGATTGATGATGAAAAGTTAAAAAATATGAAAAATGGTTCGGTAATTATAAATGTTGGAAGAGGAAATATAATAAATGAGTATGATTTAATAAATAATATAAGTAAATTTAAAGGAGTTTGTTTAGATGTATTTGAACATGAGCCATTAAATAAAGAAAGTAAACTTTGGGATTTTGAAAATGTGACTATAACTCCACATAATTCATGGATATCTAATCAAAATAGATATAGAACATTTAAAACTATACATGAAAATTTAAATAACTATATAAATAAAAAACAACTTAAAAATATTGTAGATATTCAAAAAGGATATTAAGAGTTAAGTTGTAATTTTAAAAATTAAATTATGGTATACTAAGAGAGTATTGCATTGAAATCAAGGCAATTTTACAGAGATTTTAAAAGAGGTGATTTAATATGGATATGAAAAAAAGAATGAATGAATTAATAGATAAAATAAACTATCACAGTAATAAATATTACAATGAAGATGCTCCAGAAATATCAGATTTTGAATATGATAATCTAATGAAAGAGCTCATAAAAATAGAAGAAGAAAATCCACAAATAAAAAGAGCAGATTCTCCAAGTGGGAGAGTTGGAGGGAAGTCACTTGATAAGTTTAATCAAGTGGCTCATAAGATGCCTATGCTTAGTTTATCAAATGCATATTCAGCTAAAGATTTAAAAGACTTTGATAAAAGAGTAAGAGAGTTAGGAAATGATGATCTAGAATATGTAGTTGAATTTAAGATAGATGGATTATCAGTTGGATTAAGTTATAAAAATGGAGTTTTTGAAAAGGGTGCAACTAGAGGTAATGGGGTAATTGGAGAAGATATCACAGAAAACTTAAGAACTGTAAAAACTATACCTTTAAAAATTGATGATACTAAAGAGGTTGTAGTAAGAGGAGAAGTTTATATATCAAAACAAAGTTTTGAAAAAATAAATAAAATACAAGAAGAACAAGGGCTTCAATTATTTGCTAATCCAAGAAACTTAGCTGCGGGAACTTTAAGACAATTAGATTCCAAATTAACAGCAAAAAGGCCATTAGATATATTTGTATTTAACCTAGAGTATATGGAAAATACAGAATTTAAAAGTCATAGTGAATCACTAGAATATCTAAAAGAATTAGGTTTTAAAATTAGTACAGATTATAAAGTTTGTTCAAATATAGATGAAGTTATAAAACATATTGAATATTGGACTGAAAATAGATCAGAGCTTCCTTTTGAAATAGATGGAATGGTTATTAAAGTAAATGATTTGCAACAAAGGGAAGTAATGGGACACACGGCTAAAAGTCCAAGATGGGCAATTGCATATAAATTTCCTGCTGAACAGAAAAAAACTAAACTTATAGATATTATTGTTGAAGTGGGAAGAACAGGGACTATAACTCCAACAGCTATACTTGAACCAGTTAGATTAGCAGGAACAACAGTTTCTCGTGCAACTTTACATAACGAAGATTATATAAATGAAAAAGATATAAAAATTGGAGATACAGTTTTAGTTCAAAAGGCAGGGGACATAATCCCACAAGTTGTTCAAGTTGTTAAAGATGATAGAGGTGGAGAAGAGGTAGAATTTAAATTCCCAGACAAGTGTCCTGTATGCTCAGAACCTACAGTAAGACTAGAAGGAGAAGCAGCTATAAAGTGTATAAATATTAGCTGCCCAGCTCAAATAAGAAGAGGTATAATACATTTTGCCTCAAGAGATGCAATGAATATAGATGGATTAGGTGAATCTATAGTTAGTTTATTGCTTGATAACAACATAATTAAAGACATAGCTGATTTATATTACATTAAAAAAGAAGATATAGTGAATTTAGAAAGAATGGGAGAAAAATCAGCTGAAAATTTAATTAATGCAATAGAGAAATCTAAACAAAATGAACTATATAGATTAATAAATGGATTAGGAATTAAGTATATAGGCGTTAAAGGTGCAAAAGTGTTAGCTAAAAACTTTGATAGTTTAGATGAGATAATAAGTGCAGATGTAAATAAATTAACTAACCTAGAAGAATTTGGAGATGTAATGGCTAACAGTGTTGTTGAATTCTTTAATGAAGAAAAGAACATAAATGTTATAAATAAATTAAAAGAGATAGGTATTAATACAGAGTCTATAAAAAATGCAGATGAATCTATAGTTAATATTTTTGAAGGTATGAAGATTGTTCTAACAGGAACATTGCCAACTTTAAAAAGAAATGATGCAAAAGAAATGATTGAAGCAAGAGGTGGAAAAGCTACATCTAGTGTAAGTAAATCCACAACATTTGTTTTAGCAGGAGAAGAAGCAGGATCAAAACTTACAAAGGCTAATGAATTGGGAATAACAGTTATTGATGAAGCTAAATTTTTAGATATATTAAACTTAAGGTCAAAAGAAGAAGTCCAAGGAATTATTAAGTAAAAATATTGCGGAAATTATATTAACAAATTACTACTAATTAGAGTTAAATAATGCTAATATATTATAGTAAATACAATATTTGAATTATAGTTCGGGTAAGTTAATTAATCAATAATTCAGGACTAAATGCAATTCCCTAGGGATTAAAATATGTTTGAAAGAGGTAATATAAATGACAAGAATTAGTGGTAGAAAAAATGATGAAATAAGACCAGTTAAAATAACTAGAAACTTTACTAGATATGCAGAAGGATCTGTGCTAATTGAAATGGGAGAAACTAAAGTTATCTGTACAGCTTCTATAGAAGATAAAGTACCTCCTTTCTTAAGAAATACAGGAACTGGATGGATAAATGCAGAGTATTCTATGTTACCAAGATCTACACATCAAAGAAAAATAAGAGAGTCTTCAAGGGGTAAAGTTGATGGAAGAACTCAAGAGATACAAAGATTAATAGGAAGAGCAATAAGATCTGTTATTGATTTATCTAAAATAGGAGAAAGAACTATATGGGTAGATTGTGATGTAATTCAAGCTGATGGAGGAACTAGAACTGCATCTATAACAGGTGCTTTCGTAGCTGTAGCAGAGGCTATATACTCTTTATATGAAAATAAGCAAATAAAAACTTTACCTATAAGAAATTTCGTGTCAGCTATAAGTGTAGGAATAGTAAATGGCGAACATATTCTAGATTTATGCTATGAAGAAGATTCTAATGCACATGTTGATATGAATGTAATAATGACAGATAAAGGTGAGTTTGTAGAAGTTCAAGGAACTGGAGAAGAATCACCATTTAGTAGAAGTGACTTAAATGCACTGCTTGAGTTAGGAGAAAAAGGTAATAAAGAGCTTATTAAAGCTCAAAGAAGAGCATTAGGAAATATAGCAAGTGAAGTGCTTGGGGAAGAAGTTCCAAGTGAAGTTGTTATAGCTACAAATAATGCTCATAAATTAGAAGAGATTTCAGCTATACTAGAGGGTTTTGACTGCGAAATACATTCTCTAAAAGATGTTGATTTAGATGGAATAGAAATAGTAGAGGATGGACACACATTTGAGCATAATGCACTTATAAAAGCAAGAACTATAGCTAAAGCTACAAATATGGTAGCTATAGCAGATGATTCAGGGCTTGAAGTTGATGCTTTAGGGAAAAAACCAGGCGTTTATTCTGCTAGATATGCTGGAGAAAATGCAACTGATGAGCAAAATAGAGAAAAACTTGTAAAATCTATGAAAAATGTACCTATGAGTAAAAGAACAGGAAGATTCGTATCAGCCATTGCAGTAGTATTCCCAAGTGGAAAAGAGTTTGTTGTAAGAGGAACTTGCGAGGGAATGATAGCATTTGAGGAAAAAGGTGAAAATGGATTTGGATACGATCCTTTATTTATAGTTGATAAATACAACAAGACATTTGGAGAATTACCTAGTTCAATAAAGAATTCAATAAGCCATAGAGCAAATTCTCTAAAACTTATGAAGAATGAATTCAATAAAAGGATATTGAAATAATGAAAGTCGGGGTAATAAGTGACACACATAGAATGAATAAATTTATAGATCAAACACTTGTGTATTTAAAAGAATGTGACTTAATTATACATGCGGGAGATAATTTTGTAGATTCAAAGTATATTCATAAGATGACTGGAGTTTCAATTATGGCGGTTAGAGGGAATTGTGACTTTGAAAATATAGAAGATGAATTAGTGTTTGAATTAGAAAATAAAAATATATTTGTTTGTCATGGGCATAAGTATGGAGTTAAATATGGGATTGATCAGTTACAAAAAAAAGCTAAAGATATATGTGCAGATATTGTAATATTTGGACATACGCATACACCATTAGCAAAAGAAAAAGATAACATATTATACATAAACCCAGGTAGCACATCATTACCAAGAGGAGTAAATCATAGAAGTTTTGTTATATTAGAAATATCTAGTGATAATGTGAGTATTGAGGAGATAAGATTATAAATTAATTTAGGGGGGCTAGCAAATGGAATTTGTTTTGGGGTATTTACTCATATTTTTAGCTAAATGTTCAGATGTAACATTAGCAACAATTAGAACTATATTTGTAGTTAAAGGTAAAAAGAAGTTTGCATTTTGTATTGGTTTTCTTGAAATTTTAATATACCTATTTGCCATGGATAAAGTATTAGGTAATATGGGAGATATATTAAAAGTAATTTCATATGCACTTGGATTTGCAACAGGTAATGTAGTTGGGATAACTCTTGAGGAAAAATTGGCAATAGGCTTAATAACAGCTCAAGTTTTTACAGGTGAAGATGTAGATGAATTTGCAGAGTATTTAAGACAACATGGATTTGGAGTTACAGTAATAGAAGGCAGAGGAAGAGAAGGGGTAAAGTATATCCTACAAGTTGTTTTAGATAGAAAGAAGCTTCATAACTTCCAAAACACTATAAATAATTATGATTCTAGAGCATTTGTGGCAGTATCTGATATTAAGAATGTCAGAGGGGGATATTTTGGTCGAAATGCCATGAAATAAAGTGTTTTTCATAGCTAGTTCATATCAATGCAGTACTTGTAAATAAAAAAAAGAATGTGTTATAATAAAATAGTAAAATTATAGTAACGAAATCTATTATACTATATATAAAAGAATACATAACCAATAGGAGGATTAAGAATAATGAAAGCAGAATTACTTAAGAAAGAAGGTAACAAAGTTACTTTTAAAATAACAGTTGATAATGATAAATTTGAAGGTGCAGTAACGAAAGCTTACAATAAAAATAAAGGGAAATTCAATATATCAGGGTTCAGAAAAGGTAAAGCACCTAAGCAAATAATAGAATCTCAATATGGAAAAGGAGTATTCTACAACGATGCTATAGATATGTTATTCCCAGAAATATATCCATCAGCTTTAGATGAATTAAACATAGATCCAATAGATAGACCTGACTTAGATATAGAAGAAATAAGCAAAGATAATGGATTAGTTATGGTTGTTAATGTAGAAGTTAAACCAGAATTCGAAATTGGAGAATACAAAGGTATAGAAATATCAAAACCTGACTATACTGTAAATGAAGATGAAGTAACTTTAAGATTAGACGAAATGAGAAACAAAGCTTCTAGATTAGTAGATGTTGAAGGTAGAGCTATAGAAAATGGAGACACTGCGGTTATAGACTTCGAAGGATTTGTAGATGGGGTTGCTTTTGAAGGTGGAAAAGGAGATGACTATAGCTTAGCTATAGGATCAAACACATTCATACCAGGATTTGAAGAGCAATTAGTAGGTAAAAATAAGGGTGAAGAATTTGAAGTAAACGTTGAGTTCCCAGCTGAATATCATGCTGAAAACTTAGCAGGAAAACCAGCTACTTTCAAAGTTAATGTAAAGAACGTACAAAGTAAAGAATTACCAGAATTAAATGATGAGTTTGCAGCTGATACAACAGAATTTAATACATTAGAAGAGTTAAAGAACGATTTAAAAGCTAAATCAGAAGAAGAAGCTAAAAATAGAGCAGATGCTGAAATGAGAAATTCTTTAGTTGAGAAAATATCTGAAGGCACTGAATTAAAAGTTCCAAATGCAATGGTTGAAACTCAAATAGACAATATGTTAATGGAACTTAACTACCAATTACAATATCAAGGATTACAATTAGAGCAATTATTAGAAATGACAGGAAGATCAATGGAAGATTTAAGAAATGAAAAAAGAGAAGAAGCTACAAAGCTAGTTAAATCATCTTTAATATTAGAATCTATAGCTAAAGCTGAAAACGTAGAAATTTCTGAAGATGATGTTGAAGCTGAAGTTGAAAAGATGTCTAAAATGTACAACATGGAAGTTGAAAAAATAAAATCAGCGATGAGACCAACTGACTTAGAAGATATAAAAGGTCAATTAAAAATAAGAAAAACAATAGATTTATTAGTTGATAGTGCTAAGTTAGTTTAATCATTATAGGTATATTTCATACAGTAGCTGTTACAGCTACTGTATATTGTATATATAGATAATTATGATAGGGGGTATAATCCATGGCATTAGTACCTGTAGTAGTAGAACAAACAGGAAGAGGAGAAAGATCTTACGATATTTATTCAAAACTTCTAAAAGATAGAATAATATTTTTGGGTGATGAAGTGAATGATGCTACAGCAGGACTTGTAGTAGCTCAGTTATTATTCCTAGAAGCAGAAGACCCAGATAAGGATATACATTTATACATAAACTCTCCAGGAGGAAGTATAACTGCTGGTATGGCAATATATGATACTATGCAATATATAAAACCAGACGTATCAACTATATGTATAGGAATGGCTGCATCTATGGGAGCGTTCTTATTGGCAGCAGGAGAAAAAGGAAAAAGATTTGCGCTTCCAAATAGTGAGATAATGATACATCAACCACTAGGTGGAACAAGAGGGCAAGCTACAGATATAGAAATACATGCAAATAGAATAGTAAAAATGAAACAAACGTTAAATTCTATATTAGCTGAAAGAACAGGTCAGCCTATAGAAAAATTAAAAATGGATACTGAACGTGATAACTTCATGAGTGCTGAAGAAGCTAAGCAATATGGTTTAATAGATGAAGTAATTACTAAAAGACCGTAGATAAGAGAGGTGTTAATATGTCAAAGTATGAAGATAAGAGACAGTTAAAATGTTCATTCTGCGGTAAAAACCAAGAACAAGTTAGAAGACTTATTGCAGGTCCAAATGTATATATATGTGATGAATGTGTTGAGTTATGTGACGAAATAATTCAAGAAGAAGTTGAAGAGATAACAGAAGAAGAAGCTGTAAACTTACCTAAGCCAAAAGAGATGATGAATACTCTTAATGATTATGTCATAGGGCAAGAAAAAGCTAAAAAAGCTTTATCAGTAGCTGTTTACAATCATTACAAAAGAATTTATGGAAAAAATAAAGGATCTAATAAAGATGTTGAAATACAAAAAAGTAACATTCTTTTATTAGGACCTACTGGATCAGGAAAAACGCTTCTTGCTCAAACATTAGCTAAAACTTTAAATGTACCATTTGCAATGGCAGATGCAACATCGTTAACTGAAGCTGGGTATGTTGGAGAAGATGTTGAAAATATATTATTAAAGCTTATACAAGCAGCTGACTTTGATATAGAGAAAGCTGAAAGAGGGATAATATATATAGATGAGATAGATAAAATAGCTAGAAAGTCAGAAAACCCATCTATAACTAGAGATGTTAGTGGAGAAGGGGTTCAACAGGCTCTACTAAAAATATTAGAAGGAACTGTAGCTAATGTTCCGCCACAAGGTGGAAGAAAGCATCCGCACCAAGAGTTTTTAAAATTAGATACTACTAATATACTATTTATATTAGGAGGAGCCTTTGATGGAATTGAAAGAATAATTCAAAAAAGAGGTGGAGAAAAAACTTTAGGATTTGGAGCTAAAATAGAAAGTAAAAAAGACATTGATCTTGGTAAAATTTATGCAAAAGTTCAAACAGAAGACTTACTTAAATTTGGTATAATACCAGAGTTTATAGGTAGAATACCTGTAGTTGCAACTTTAGAACTATTAGATGAAGAGGCTCTAGTAAGTATATTAAAAGAACCTAAGAACTCTTTAGTTAAACAATTCAAAAAGTTATTTGAATTAGACGGAGTTGAACTTGAGTTTGAAGATGCTGCACTTAGAGGAATAGCTAAAAAAGCTATTGAAAGAAATACAGGTGCAAGAGGTTTAAGAAGTATTGTCGAGAATATAATGATGGATATAATGTATGAAATACCATCTAGAGATGATATAAAGAAAATAATACTGACAGAACAATCTGTAAAAGAAGAATCGGAGCCAGTTATTGTTTTAAAAGACGAAGAAGAAAGTGCATAAAAACAAAGGAGCTTAATAGCTCCTTTTTATTTTAAATAAAAGATAGTAAAATACCTATGCATCCGTATATAAATACTACAGAGATAGATCCGATTTTTTTAGTGTATAATAAATAAAAAGCAGATAAAAAAGCTAAAATATCATATAATCCCCAGTTTATATCTGTAGCAGATGAAAAAACTGCTGATAATATAAAGCCTAATGTTATTGGACGTAGAGCAGAAAGGATTTTTTCAACTTTTTCATTATCTTTAAATTTATCAAATAAACTAGATATTATTGTAAGACCTATTACTGAAAATAATATAACTCCTATACTTGAGGCTAAAGCGCCCCAAAAACCTCCCACTTTAAAACCTACAAATGTAGCGCTGTTTATAGCTATAGGGCCTGGAGTTGATTGAGATAATGCTAATAAATCTAAAAATTCTTTGCTCGTAATAAAGTGGTATTTATCTATAAATTCTTGTTGAATAAAAGGAAGCATAGCATAACCGCCACCAAAACTAAAGCTACCTATTTTAAAGAATATTAGGAATAACATTAAGGTTTTTGACATAGAGCGTAAACACCTCCTAATATTATTAAATATATTGGACTTATATTAAATACACCTACGCAAAAGAATGATATAATTAAAAATGATATATTTTTCTTAGATTTGGGTAATTTATTAAACATATTTACAAATGAGTAAAGTATTAGTGCTATAACAACTGGGTTTACACCATTAAAGAACCCATTTAAAATATCTGAACTTTGGTTGTTGAAATAAAAATATGATAAAACTAAGACTATACAAAATGATGGAAGTATGGAACCTAAGGTACAAACTAAAACACCTGGAATTTTATAAAGCCTATAACCTAATAAAATAGATATATTTGCACCTAGTACGCCAGGATAGCTTTGGGCAATAGATAGATAATCAATAAATTCTTGTTGAGTTAAGAGCTGCTGCTTTGCTACAAGTTCATCTTCTATTAAAGGAACCATAGCATAGCCACCACCAAAGGTGAATGCACCTATTTTAAAAAATGTCAAAAAAAGTTTAAACATAAAATCCTCCATATTAAAATTTGGTATATAAGTAATACTATTATAACATAATAGTAATAAATTGATGGAAATGATTAAGAAATAGCTAATGTTGTTGAAAATTCAATTATGTAAATATATAATAAATAAAGTGACGCAATCTAGCATTTGGAAGGAGTGATGTTAGCATGGATAAAAATTATACTAAAATAGAACGTGAATTACCGTTAATACCGCTAAGAGGATTAGCAATATTTCCATATATGATACTAAGTTTTGATGTAGGGAGAGATATTTCTTTAAAGGCATTAGATGAGGCTATGGCTGATGATGAAATGGTACTCTTAACAGCTCAAAAAGACTCATCAATAGATGATCCAACGGAAGATGATTACTATCATACAGGTACTATATGTAAAGTAAAACAACTAGTAAAATTACCAGGAGAAGGGGTTAGAGTATTAGTTGAAGGTATATCTAGAGCAACTATAACAGAGTTTATGCAAGATGAACCATATATAAAAGTTGCTGCAGAAGAGTATGTTTACGATGTTGAAAGCATAAATGCAGATAAAGAGGTACAAGCAACAGTTAGAAATGTATTTGATGCTTTTGAAGAATATATAAACATAAGCAATAGAGTATCACCAGAAATTCTTATAAATTTAGCTGAAATGGATAATGAAAATAGATTTGTAGATACAATAGCTGCTAATATGTTTTTAAAGCCAGAGCAAAAGCAAGCAATCTTAGATGAGTTTGATATTCAAGCTAGACTAGAATTAATTTTAAAGACATTACTAGAAGAAATTGAGTTGTTAAAGATAGAGAAAAAGATAGCTTTAAAGGTAAAGAAAAGTATGAATAAAGTTCAAAAAGAATATTATCTTAGAGAACAACTTAAAGCTATACAAAAAGAATTAGGGGAAGATGAAGATATAGATTCAGAAACTGATGACTATAGGAAAAAGCTGCATAAATTAAAAGCTTCTAAGGAAACAAAAGAAAAAATATCAAAGGAAATAGATAAATTTTCAAAGATATCTCCTATGGCTCCTGATTTAGCTGTAAGCAGAAATTACTTAGACACTATATTTTCATTACCTTGGAACAAAGAAACTAAGGACAAGTTAGATATAAAAAGAGCAGAAGAGATTTTAAATGAAGAACATTACGGACTGGATAAAGTAAAAGAGAGAATAATAGAGTACTTAGCGATTAGACAGTTATCTAAGAGCTTAAAGGGGCCTATACTATGCTTAGTTGGACCTCCAGGTGTTGGAAAAACATCTATAGCTAAATCTATAGCAAACTCATTAGATAGAAAATTTGTTAGAATTTCTTTAGGTGGAGTTAGGGATGAAGCTGAAATAAGAGGACATAGAAGAACTTATGTAGGTGCTCTTCCAGGTAGAATAGTTAATGGTTTAAAAGAAGCTAAGACGAAGAATCCTGTATTCTTATTAGATGAAATAGATAAAATGTCATCAGATTTTAAAGGAGATCCAGGCGCTGCAATGTTAGAAGTTTTAGATCCAGAACAAAACAAAGACTTTGTGGATCACTACCTAGAAGTTCCTTTTGATTTATCTAAAATATTATTTGTTACAACAGCAAATACATTAAGCACTATACCAAGACCATTACTTGATAGAATGGAAATAATAGAGATTACAGGATATATTGAAGAGGAAAAATTAAATATAGCTAAAAAATATTTATTACCAAAACAAATAAAAGAACATGCTTTAAAAGAAGACTTTATAAAAATAGATGATGAAACTATGCTTGAGATAATAAGTAGTTATACAAGAGAAGCAGGTGTTAGAGGGCTAGAAAGAACTATTGGAACTATATGTAGAAAAGCTGCTAGAAAGTATGTAGAAGATGAAACTATAGAAGGAATAGTAGTATCTAAAGAAAATTTAGAAGACTATTTAGGAAAACAAAAAGTAAGGCATCAAGTTGCAGGCGAAAACCCTGAAGTTGGGGTTGTTACAGGTCTTGCATGGACTGCTGTTGGTGGAGAAACTCTAACAACAGAAGTAAATGTACTAAAAGGAAAAGGTCAAATAGTTTTAACAGGTAAACTAGGAGATGTAATGAAAGAGTCTGCTCAAACAGGTATATCTTATATAAGATCTATAGCAGATAAATTTGAGATAAATCCAAACTTCTATAAAGAAAATGATATACACATACATTTACCAGAAGGAGCTGTGCCTAAAGATGGTCCATCTGCAGGTATAACTATGGCTTTAGGTGTTATATCAGCATTAACTAATATACCAGTTAGAAATAATGTTGCTATGACAGGTGAGATAACTTTAAGAGGTAGAGTTCTAGCGGTTGGAGGAGTTAAAGAAAAACTTCTTGCAGCACATAGAGCAGGTATAAATAAAGTTTTATTACCGCAAGAATGTGAAGCAGACTTGGATGAAATACCTCAAAAGGTAAAAGATGAAATGGAATTTGTTTTAGTGAGCCATATGGACGAAGTATTAGAACACGCATTATTAAGGAACGGTGAAAAAAATGAAAATTAGAAGTGCTGAAATTACTATGAGTGCAGTCAACAAAAGCCAATATCCAGAAGAAGGCATACCAGAAATTGCATTAGTTGGAAGATCTAATGTTGGTAAATCTTCAACAGTAAATACTTTATTAAATAGAAGAAATTTTGCAAGAACAAGTCAAACACCAGGAAAGACTAGAACTATAAATTTCTATTTAATAAATGAGGAATTTTACTTTGTTGACTTACCTGGATATGGATATGCAAAATTATCTAAATCTGAAAAAGAAAAATGGGGAGCTATAATGGAAAGATATTTACAAGAAAGAGACGAGCTATGTGCTATTTGTCTACTTGTAGATATAAGACATGAACCTTCAAATGATGATAAGATGATGTATGATTGGATAAAACACTTTGGATATGACTGTGTAATAGTTGCAACAAAAGCAGACAAGATATCTAGAGGACAATATCAAAAACATTTTAATATAATTAGAAAAAAATTAGAATTATCAAAAGAAGATAAAATATTCCCAATATCTTCACTAAAGAAAACTGGAGTTGAAGATTTATGGGAAGAAGTAATTAAGCAGTATACAGATAAAGGATATGAAATAAGAGTTGATTAATAAAAAAAGCAACTAAGCTCAATGAGTTTAGTTGTTTTTTTTGAGTAATGGACGAAGTTATTGACGATATTAGTAAAGCTAATTTTAAATGTTAATAAGTTTTTGGACAAACACAAATACTATAATAGTTTAATAATTTAATACAGGTGATAAAATTTAATTTGGAGGGACATTTACAATGGATGGTAAAATAAGAAAAATATTTCCAGGTGGAAATACATCAAAAGGATTTAAATCATTTTTTGATTATGCAATTCCTAAGGATGTAAATAGAATCTTTTGTATGAAGGGAGGCCCTGGAGTAGGGAAATCATCTTTAATGAAAAAAATAGCACAAGATATGATTTCTAGAGGATATGATGTAGACTTATATCCATGTTCTTCTGATCCAGATTCTTTAGACGTTATAGTTATAAAAAAATTAGGTGTTGTTATGTTAGATGCAACAGCTCCTCACATTGTAGATCCTAAAAATCCAGGAGCTATAGATGAAATTTTAGATTTAGGAAGATTTTGGGATAGAAAAGCTATTGAATTAGACAAAAAAGATGTAGTCGATTGTACTAAAGAAGTAAGTAGGTTCTTTCAAATTGGATTTAAATATTTTGAATCAGCAGCTCCAATAGCTTATGAAATACAATCTAAGAATATAGATTGTATGGATTTTGGTAAAGTAAATTTATTAACTTCTAATTTAATTCAATCTATATTTGAAAATGTAATTCCTAATGGCGAATATAAAAAACAAATCCACTTATTTGGAAGCGCATTATCTCCTTTAGGTCATGTAGAATATACGGACACAATTTTAAAAGATGTAAGTAAAATTTACTATTTAAAAGGTGATTTAGGTACAGGAAAATCAACTTTATTAAATAGAGTTGCAAATAATGCTACAGAAAGAGGATTAGAAGTAGAAGTATTCCATGCACCTTTACTACCAGAAAAAATAGAAACTATATTTATAAAAGATTTAGACTTAGCTATAACAACTAGTAAATTATTTAAGGATAACAACCTAGAAACTATAGATTTAAACAAATATATGGATTTTAAAAAACATGAAAAATACAAAGAAGAATTAATCTACAGTAACAAAGTTTTAAATGATTTAGTTGAATATGGATTATTAAATATCAAAAAAGCAAAACAACAACATGATATATTAGAAAATTACTATGTTCCTAATATGAATTTTGATGAAATAAATAAATTAAAAGATTTAATAGTAGATAGAATATTAGAATACAAGTAAATTAAAATAAAATCATATAAAAAAGAGTCGTATTGACTCTTTTTTTGTATGAAAAGAAACTATAAAAACAAGCAGGACTTTATGTATGAATAAATCATATATGTTAATAATTTTAGTTAGCAATGTAAAAAAATAATTATTAAGAAAGGAGAAGAGATAAATTTTAGTATTAGATAAAAAAGCTCCAGCGATGATAAGAAAAAATTTAGCTATAAAGTATAATGCAATACCTATAGATATAAAAAATGAAAATATAGTTGTAGCAATAAACAAAGAAAATATTTATGCATTACAAGATTTTAAATTAGCAACTAGAAAAAATATAATATTTAAAATAGAAGATGAATTTGAAATAAAAAAAGCTATAAAAGTATATTACTCAGACTGTGATGTAAATAATGATGATTATTTCAAAGATATATTAAATGAAATGCTAATTAAAGCACTAAACTTCAACTCAAGTGATATACATATAGAGCCTTTTGAGAACGCATTAAAAATTAGGATGAGGATTGATGGATATTTAAAAGAAATTTTTAATTATCCTAAAGGAATGCACATGCAGTTAGTAACAGTTATAAAGTTATTATCAGGATTAGATATAGCTGAAAAAAGATTACCTCAAGATGGTCGTATAGGCAAGATAATAAATAAAAATACATTAGACCTTAGAGTATCTACAATACCAACTGTTCATGGGGAAAAAGTAGTAATTAGAATTTTAAATAGGAATAAGTTCTTAAAAGATAAAAATGAAATCGGATTTTCAGATACAGCAATAGACAAAATTGGAAACATAGTAAATACGATGAGTGGGATTTTACTTATAACAGGACCGACTGGAAGTGGAAAAACAACAACTTTATATTCGATATTAAATGATTTCAGATTAATGGATAAAAATATAGTAACGATAGAAGACCCAGTTGAGTATAAAATCGAAGGTATAAATCAAATTCAATTAAATACAAAAATTGGGTTAACTTTTTCAAAAGGATTAAGAGCTATATTAAGACAAGATCCAGATGTAATAATGGTAGGGGAGATAAGAGACCCAGAAACTGCCCAAATAGCTATGAGAGCAGCTTCTACAGGCCATTTAGTTATAAGTACTATGCATACTAACAATGCAATTGAATCAATTAATAGACTTCTTGATATGGGAATACCAAGATATTTAATTGCATCATCACTAAATGGTATAATTTCTCAAAGATTAATAAGAAGAGTATGTGAAAAATGTGGATTGGAAGAGACTATAGATAAAAGCATGTATAAATATTTAAATTTAAATGAAAATACAAAAGTAAAAATAGCTAAAGGATGTAGTGAATGTAATAATACTGGATATAAAGGAAGAGTAGCTCTATATGAAATAGTAGAAATTGATAAAGATATTAGACAGGCTATAATAAATCAAGAGAATATAGAAGATATTTACAAGGCTGCTAAATTAAATGATATGATTACGTTTTTAGATAGTTGCTCATATTTAATTAATGAAAAAATAACAACAGCAAATGAAATTATAAGTTCTGGGTTAGGATTAAATAGAGGTGAGTCAAATGTCTTTATATGAATGTGTATTATATGATGAAGAGGGTAAAAGAAAAAGAAAAAAATTAAGCTTTGATTCAGAAAAAGAATTAAAAATATATGCTATAGAAAATAATTTTAAAATAGCAAATGTTAGATTAATTAAAGATAAGTCAAATGAAAAATTAAAAGATAAAGAATTATCTATTATGTGTAATCAGCTAGGGATGTTGCTATCATCTGGATGTGAAATTACACATTCATTAAACACAATTCAATCAAACTGCAATAAAAAATTAAAACCTATTCTAAAAAATATAAACTATAATCTTCAAAAAGGAAACTCTATTTCATTATCATTTCAAAATTCAGCTAAGTTTTCTAAGTTTTTTATAAATATGATTAAAGCCGGAGAAATAAGCGGTAAGCTAGATGAGATTTTGATGGACTTATCAGATTACTATAAAAAAGAATATGAATTTAAAAGAAAACTACTTTTAGCTATGGTTTACCCAATAGCATTAGTTTTTACATGCATATGTGTAATTTTATTTACGCTGATGTACACAGTTCCAAACTTTCAACAATCATTTATTGGAAATGAAAACAACTTACCATTAAGCACAAAATTCCTAATAGGATTGTCTATGACTTTGAAAAATCATTATAGAATAATTTTCGTATTAATAGTCTCTATTATAGGATTTACAATTTATATTTGTAAAAAAGAAGAATGGATTAAAATGTATATTGATGAAAAGCTATTTAAATTTAAATTCACCAAAAGTATTATTCAGACTATAGAAGTAAATAAATTCATAAGATGTATGTACATATTAATAAGCAGTGGAATTCAAATTGTTAGTGCATTAGAAATTTCTTGTAATGTAATTAAAAATAAATATATGTTAAACAAATTATATATTTCAAAAAGTTTAATTCAAAAAGGTAATAGCATATCAGCATCTCTAGATGCATCTAAAGTTTTTCCCAAAATAGTAATATCTATGATAGAGGTAGGGGAAGAAACTGGAAAAATGGAAAAGTGTCTACATAGTATAAATATAAATTATGATAATGATTTAGATAATTTAACAAATAAAATAATCAAGTTAATTGAACCTATTATTGTATTAGTTTTAGGGCTTATGATAGGAATTTTATTGGTATCCATAATGACGCCTGTATTTGATGCTGTAACTTCATTTAAATAGAAATAATTAAAAGGAGGAATATCATGAAAATAGATAAGAAAAAAATTATGAAAAAAAGAAGAGGCTTTACACTAATTGAACTTGTAATTGTAGTTGCGATACTTGGGATATTATCAAGTATTGCATTAGTAAGGTTTAGTAATGTTCAAACAGATAGTAAGAAAAATGCGGACTATGTAACGGCTAATAACATAGCTACAGCAGCAAAACTAGCGCTAAATAGTAATGTAGATGAAGAAGATATAAAAATAGATTATTTAGTTGAAAATAATTATTTAGAGGGTAATCCAAAACCTCAAAGTCAAAAAGATACAGATTTTGAGTTGAATGTAAATAATGGGATTGTAGTTGTTAAAATTAATGAAGAAACTCTTTATCCTAAAAATGAATAAAATACATAGAGGTGATAAAAATTAAAACACTAACAATAGAGATAAAAGAAAATATTGTTAATATACTTGTTATAGAAAAATATTTTGGACAAGTTAAATTCAATACTATGAAAAGTTTTGAATTCAATAAAATTGATTCAAGTGGAATAATTTTAGACACTGAAAAGTTAAACGAGATAATAAAAAATGAATTGAGTAATTTTAAAATACCTTGCAGAAGAGTATCTTTTGCAGTTCAAAATGAAAGTATAATAAATCGAAATATTAAAATAATAAATACTGGTTATAAGGGTGATATAAAGGGTCTTATAGAGTATGAGTTAAATCAATATATGCCTATAAATTTGAAGGATTATATTTTAAAGTACAAGATATTAGGAGAAAAAGAAGACTTTATAGATGTTCAAGCTATACTAATGCCAAGGGCTCTTGTAAAGAATTATAAAGAATTATCAAATTTATTGAAATTAAAGAATGAAAATTTAAATGTTAATTTTGATATATTAAACAAGTTTATATCCAATGGAGAAATTGAATTAGAAGCAGGACAAAATTTAATTTTAGATATAGGTAAAACACACACTAATGTGAATTTAATAGAAGATAAGTTTATTACTAACTCATACACATTAAAAAATGAAAATATATATGATTTTTTAAACGATAATTTAAAAGAAGACTATAAAAAAGTTTATTACTATGGAGTTCAAAATTATGATTTTACAAAAACATTAAATGAAAAATTTAACTTGAAAAAGTTG
>NZ_JAKEDR010000139.1 GCF_023653455.1 Paraclostridium ghonii | reverse complement strand
ATAAAAGATGCGGAAAATCTTATTGGTAAAAAGATTTCAATACAAGGTGAAGCTATGCAAAAGCGTGCTACTCCTAGTAGTTCAGCGTTATCAATAGATATTGAAATAAATGATGTAGAAGTTGTAGGGGTAATAGATAACAGTTGGCAAATCTTCTATTTTGTTAATTCAGATGTATACAATGATTATTTTAAAGCATATAAACCTATAGCAGATGCTCAAATGAAAGTTAAAGATAAAAATGATATTTTAACAATAGTAAATGAATTAGAGGAAAGTAGTGGAATTCAAGTTTCAGGATCCTTTGAATATTTAAAAGATACTGCAGCATTAGAAGAAAAAACTAAGGAACAATATGGATCAATCTTAAATATAATATCGATTTTAGCTTTAGCAGGAACTTTAATAATAACAATTATAAATTCTCACTTAAGGAAATCAGAGTATGCAATATTTAAAATAAATGGATATTCTAAATGGGGATTATTTAAATTAAGTATAGTTGAGTATGGAATAATTTCAATAATAGCTATACCTATATATATAATTTCATCTTTAGTAATTGGTATGATTAATGTCCCATTAATTATTATAAGTATATGTATGCTACTGATTGTAGGTAATATTATGGGGATGATATCTGGTATAATATCGGCAAAAACTAATGTTATAACTAACTTAAGTGCAGGTGATAAGAAATGATTAAATTAAGAAACCTAAGCAAAAAATATAAAGATTTAAAAATATTTAAAGAAGTTAATTATGATATTAAAGAGAATACACTAACTTGTTTTTTAGGGGCAAGTGGTTCAGGAAAAACAACATTATTAAATTTAATTGCAGGATTTGATAAAAACTATAAAGGTAGCATTGGAATAAATGATTTAGACATTAGTAACTTAACTCCTGATGAATTATGTAAATATCGTTTTAACAATATAGGATTTGTTTTTCAAAGTTATAATCTTTTAAAAGGCTATACTGCTATAGAGAATGTACTTATGGGTATACACTTAAAAAGTAATATAAGCAAGGAAGAAAAAATAAAAAAAGCAAGTAGTCTTTTGACCAAGCTTGGACTAGAGAAGCAAATAAATCAAAATATTGAAAGTTTAAGTGGAGGAGAAAAGCAAAGAGTTTCAATTGCAAGGGCTTTAATAAATGACCCTGAAATAATTTTAGCAGATGAGCCCACAGGAGCTTTAGATAGCGAATCAAGTAAGGTTATAATGGAAATATTAAAAGAAATTTCAAAAGATAAAACAATATTAATAATAACTCATGATGAAGAAGTTGTAACATATGCCGATGAAGTTATTGAAGTGGATGACTACAATATAACAGTACAAATAGTAAATGATAAAGAGAAGATGCCTAATAAAGAAGGTATAAAAAATAAAAAGGAGAAAAGTGAAACTCCAAAGTTAAGTTATAGTACTGCATTAAAATTAAGCTTAAAAAACTTTAAATTTCATTTATTTAAAGTTTTAATAGCAGCATTCATTATAGCTTTAGGGTCTGCTTCATTTGTAGGGGCTATTGGGTCTGAAAATATTATTAATAATGAAATTAATGCTTTCAAAGAAAAGAACCCTTTATTTAATAAAGGTCACGTATCGGTGACTGAGGAAGAAGATAAAAAAGGTATCTTTGATAAGATAAATGGTATGAGTGATGTTAATAATGTATATTATCAATATGATTTGATATATATTAAGATAAGGAATGAGAATAATACTCTGGATATTCCAATAAAAAATCCAACGGATACAACAAATTTGACAATGAGTTACGGACAAATACCTGAATATGGCAAGAATGAGATTGCTATCACAACAAAAGTTGCTATGGATTTGGGTGTTAATCCAAAGGATATTATTGGAAAAACAATTTTTTTAGAAATTAAAAATGAAAATAAAGAATTAACAGTGTCAGGAGTAATTAATGATACAAATAAAAAAGACTTTATATTAAGTACTGACGTAGAGAAAAATTTATACAAAGAAAATAAGTCTAACAATACTGAACCAGTCGAAATATATTTTGAAATAAAAGATTTTGATAAGATTGTTTCTGTTACTAAAGAGCTTAACAATCAAGGGGTAAAGGTAAAAACATCATCTGAAGCTGTTGAAGGTATGATGAAATCTTTTAATGATCTAGCAAAACTATTTAAATTTTTATCATACTTAATATTGGCAGTAGGGATATTAATAAGCATTATTATAATGTATAAAATAGCAATAGAAAGATATGTAGAAATAGGATTATTAGCAGCCTTAGGTTATACGAAAAGAAATATAAAGCAGATACTAATAAAAGAGAGCATGTATTTTTCAGCTTGTGGTATGGTTATGTCTATTGGGGCAATAAAGATAATAGATATAATATACTTAAAACAATTTGGGTATAACTTAGGATTAAATATTAATTCATATCTGTTGTTAATAGTGTTAAACAGCTTAATAACAATTGGATTATCTTATATAATAAACATGAAGATATTAAAAACAGAGCCAGCAGAGGCTTTAAGAACATATTAAAACAATGGGTGGAATATAAGAAATTGTAGAGTTATGCAATTTCTTATATTTTCTATAAGGATATAATATAGGATTAAAAAGGAAGGTGAAAATAATGAAATTATTAATAATAGAAGATGAAGAAGATTTAGTAAATCTATTAGCTAGAGGACTAAGAAGTCTTGGTTATGTTGTTGATATTTCCACCGATGGAAGAGAAGGACTAGAACTATTTTCTATAAATGAATATGATTTAGTAGTTCTTGATATTAATTTACCTTCTATGGATGGGAGGTTAATACTAGATGAAATAAGAAAAGAAAATGAAGAATGTAAAGTGATAATACTTTCAGCACTTTCTGATTATAAACAACGTATTGAAGGATTAGATAGAGGGGCAAATGACTACCTTGTAAAACCTTTTGATTTTGGAGAATTAGCAGCACGAATTAGAAGTTTACTTAGAAGAAATTTCATACAAAAAAATGTTAAATTAAAGTATGAAAATATTATACTAGATACTGCATTGAGATGTGTTTACTCTTGTGATAATGAAAATATAAAACTTTCCCCAAAAGAATTTGCACTTCTTGAATATTTAATTATAAACAAAGGTAGAGTAGTAAGTGCAGAAGAACTTATAGAACATGTTTGGGATAGTGATGAATGTATGTTTTCGAATGCTGTTAAGGTACATATAAGCACCTTAAGAAAAAAATTAAATCCTTATTGTAAAAATGATATTATTTTAAATATTAGAGGAGAGGGATATATTATAAATGAAAATTAATTTTTTAAAGCGTGTTTCATTGTGCACAAGAATTACACTTATCTCAATAGTAATACTTACATCTATAGCTATAATGTTAACTATACCTGTAGTTAATAAAGCAGGAAATCTCCTTGTTATACCTTTAAATGAATTGCTTCGCACATATGATAAAAATACGACAGAAATTGATGATATAAAAAATCCAAAATATAATGAATTACAAAAGAAGAGTGCTAGGAATTTTAAATTTTATTCTTATATATATATGATATCTTTAATTCTTTTTGGGGCATTTCTTATTTATTATATTCTAAAAAAAGAATTTGCTTCATTAAAAAAACTTAGTCATGAAATTACCCTAATAAATGAAAATAAACTATCTCATAAAATAACAGGCTTTGATAATGGAGATGAACTTACTTTGTTTGCTAATTCATTTAATACAATGTTAAATAGATTAGATAAAGCCTTTGAAAGTCAAAAGAGATTTTCAGTAGATGCTTCTCATGAACTAAAAACTCCATTAACTGTGTTAAAGACAAATTTAGATGTTTTAAACTTAATTGAAAATCCTTCAGAGGAAGATTATAAATATACAATATCTATATTTAAAAAACAAACAGAGAGAATGATAGATTTGGTAGATAGCTTATTTTTAACAGCCTTTCAAAAGGATTATGATTTAAATGATACTATCATTATAGATAATATAATAAGTAATGTTATCCTTGATTTAGATGAGAAAATTATCGAGAAAAATATTAGTATAGATGTTACTAAAAGTAATATTGCTACCAAGGGAAATCGCATAATGCTAACTCATGCAATTTCTAATGTAGTTCGAAATGCTGTTAATTACAATAAAGTTAATGGGAATATATATATTACATTTGAAAAAATGGAAAAAAACTATATAATAAAAATAGCAGATACTGGAATTGGTATTCCAAAAGATAAGGCAGATGATATTTTTGAACCTTTTTTCAGGGTAGATGAATCACGTTCAAGGAAATCCTCTGGGGCAGGATTAGGACTTGCGATTACTAAAGAAGTTGTTTATCGTCATGGTGGTAAGATAAGCTATACTCCAAATAAAGATGGAGGTAGTATATTTGAAATAACCTTACCGTTTGTAATTTAAAATTTAAGTAAAAGACAGCGTGCTGTGCAAGGGAGAATAAATATTGATATTTAATTTAATGATAATAATGTTACTTATATATAGTGTTGTTTTACTAAGTGGAGTAAAAATGATGTTTAACTCTAAGTACTTTTCGGTAATAACCTTTTTATTTATAATGTATTATCCATTTTTAAATTTAATAGAAGGATGTAAATTAGGATATACAAGTACTGGTGACATAATAATATTTAGTATAGTATTCCCATTGATATTTATTTGGGGATATAGAAGAAATAAACACATATACTCAATAAGTAATGTTAAAAAAGATGATGTAATAAATATTATAAAAGGGTATTTAGAAATTAAAAATATAAAATATGAAGTAAAAGAAATAGGACTATATTTACCAGAGTTTAATAAAAATATTATCGTTGATAATTTTTCAGAAACAAGTTTAGATTGTAGAGAGATAAAGGGTATATACTTTTATAATGAGCTAGTAGAGAAAGTTAGAGTTGAAATTAAAAAAATAAAGAAAAGATATTTTCCTATAGAGGGTATGCTTTTTTTAGTTATTGCTATAATTTTGTATTGGTCGAAAAATAATTTTTTTAGTTGATTTTTTAAATAATGAAGATAGTATTTTATATTCAAAGTATAAATAAGGAGTTGAGATAAATTTTTATCTCAACTCTTTTTAATTTTTTACAAAAACAAAATCTAGATTTTTTAAATGAACTAGATTATTAAATGAAGAATAATTTAATAATCTAGGTTAAAGGGAGTATATATATGAAAAAAAGAAATGCTATGCTATGGAAAGGTATAATTCTTGTAATCTTAGTGTTTGTACTTTTCCCAAAAAGCTTGTCATCAAGGGTTAATTTAGATAACTTGTATCAAAATGATTTGATTATTGAAGTAATCCATAGAAATAATCTTGTTGAAAGTGGTACTGTAACATCAACTACAGATGTAACAAAACTCGAAGAATTAGAAAACTTTTTAGATAAATATAAAAGTATGCCGTCAATTATGCATATAAAAAAACTTGATGATGAGGAAAGCTATACTATAAATTTTAAGAATAATGACGAATTTTTAACTACAATAGTTTTATACAAGAAGAATCTTGAGGTAATGCCAGGTATTGATACTGTACGTAGATATAGCGTTATTGGAGAGAATATAGATTTTAATTTTTTAGAACAATTTGTTAAGTCTATAAATTGATAAATTCATTGGTCTTACTTAAGTATTTCAAAATACTTTTTTACGCTTAAATCATAGTAATTGATATAACTAAGTTTCAAAAGTTATACCCAGTTTTTTGGAAAGTGTAATTTCCTTAATCGTAAAAAATATATAAATTAAATAAAGTGATTTTTATATCTAAAACTGTTAATATTTAAGTAAATATATAATATTATAAAGGAGGGAATTGATGTTAGTAGTTAATTTAATGATAATAATGTTACTTATATATAGTGTTGTTTTACTAAGTGGAGTAAAAATGATGTTTAACTCTAAGTACTCTAAGGTAATAATATGCTTATTTGCAATGTATGGTCCAATTTTAAGTTCGATAGAAGGATATAAATTAGGATATACAGGTATTGCTAGCATAATAATATTATGTGTATCATTTCTATTAATATTTATTTGGGGATATAGAATAAATAAACACATATATTCAATAAATAATGTTAAACAAGATGATGTAATAAATATTATTGAGGAGTATTTTGAAACAAAAAATATAAAATATGAAGTAAGAGAAGAGAAAATATATTTACCAGAGTTTGATAAAAATATCGTTATTGATGATTTTATAGAAATAAGTTTAAATTGTAAAAATATAAAGGATATATACTTTTATGATGAGTTAGTAAAAAAAGTTAGAGTTGAAATTAAAAAAATAAAGAAAAGATATTTTCCACTAGAAGGTATGTTTTATTTGGCTTGTGCTGTAATTTTGTATTATTTTACAACTTATTTTTTCAAATAATATATTATAAAACTATAGGGTAGGAGCAATGGCTTCTACTTTTTAAGTTGCAATGAAATTATACTTCTTCAAAATATATTTTAATAGACATACTGTTATTTACCAAATTTTGCTATAATTAGATTAACAATTTTTATATAAGACTTAAATTTAATGGAGGAATATAATATGTCTAAAAAAGATGATAAAAGATTTAGTACTGTTTATGAGCAGGTTGGTTGGAGTCATACTAATAAAATAATAGTGGATAAAAAAACTGGAGTTAACTATTTATATAGTGGTACCGGGAACGCAGGTGGAATTACACCTTTACTTGATAAGGATGGTAAAGTTGTTGTGGATTTAGATAGTGTGTGGGAATAAAATAACTTTAATATAAAAATAAATAAACTAGAAATATGAAAGCGTTATGTGTTAATTATATAACAATAAAAATATAGTAGTGGTAAGGATGGTGAAAATAAGTGAAATGGATATTTTTAGTTGAGGATGATGAGGCAATATCTAGAAACCTTGTGCGATTGCTACAATGTGAGGGATTTAAAGTCACTCATGCATCTACACGAAGTGAAGCCCTTTTGTCACTTGATGGGAATAAGTTTGATTTGGCACTGATTGATATTTCCTTGCCTGATGGAAATGGATTTACAGTTTGTACGGAAATCAAAGAAATACAGGATATCCCTGTTATTTTCCTAACAGCATCTGGAGATGAGGGGAGCGTTGTTACTGGACTGAACATGGGTGCGGATGACTATATAACTAAGCCTTTTCGTCCACGAGAATTAATTGCACGAATTGAAACAGCTTTGAGAAAAAGTGGCCGATCTCCATCGGCTTTTAAAATCTGTGGGCTTCATATCGACACTACAAGCGGTGTTGTGAAAAAAGATGGGTATGAAGTTTTTCTTTCGCCCCTAGAATATAGATTGTTATTGGTATTTATTAATAATCCAAAAAGTATTATCACAAGAAGTAGACTCCTTGACGAATTGTGGGACGCTGCAGGCGAGTTTGTAAATGACAATACATTGACTGTGTACATAAAACGCTTAAGAGAGAAGATAGAAAGTAATTCTGCAAGTCCAAAAATCATTCTCACAGTTCGTGGTAGAGGATATAGATTGGGTGAGGAGTATGTTTAGAAATAAAGAGCTTAGACAGTTTGCAATTGTATTTTCATTAATAGCCACCATTACTATAATACTTGGATTTATAATCAATATTTTATCTGGAATCCTTGCTATTGCTTCTAGCGCTGCCTTTGGAACAGCGTTTTTTGCATTTACCAAAGAAAGATATAAAAGTATTGCAAAAATTTCAGATCAAATTGATCTTGTGCTTTATAACGCTGAACATCTGTACATTGCTGAATGTGATGAAGGAGAACTTTCTATTTTACAAAGTGAGATAAAAAAAATGACACTGCGTATTGGAGAGCAAAACGATGCATTAAAAAAAGAAAAAAAACATCTTGCAGATTCGCTGGCTGACATAGCCCATCAACTTCGAACACCTCTTACATCGGTGAACCTTATTCTTTCATTATTAGAAAATAACTATGATGAAAATGAACGAAAAGCATTGATACGGGAAACAAAGGAATTATTCGTGCAGATGGATTGGCTACTTACTTCACTATTGAAATTATCACGTCTAGATGCAGGTATTGTGGTGTTTCAAAGAGAGAATATAGATGTTAACAAATTAATATGCACAGCACTTCGTCCATTACTAATTCCAATGGAACTACATAATATTAATTTAAAAGTAGACGTACCAGAAAAAGTAATCATTCAGGGCGATTCTGGTTGGCTTTCAGAAGCAATTCAAAATATCCTTAAAAATTGTATGGAAAGCGCAGGCGAGAATGGAAAAATTGATATTGAATGTACTGATAATCCATTGTTTAGCGAGATTACTATCCATGATAATGGTAAAGGATTTGAAAAAGAAGATTTACCATGTCTGTTTGATAGGTTTTATCGTGGAAAAAATACAGGTGCAACAGGATATGGAATCGGACTAGCTCTTTGCAAGATAATTATAACACGTCATGGAGGAACAATTAGCGGAAAAAATCACAATCAAGGTGGTGCGATATTTTCCATTCGTTTTCCAAAGTGACGAATCTCTCACTTTAAAGTCATAAAGATGTAAGTTAAAAGTTCTATTATATAAGTAGAACATGAGAAAGGAGACTCATATAATGGAGTTTTTAAAAATTGAAAATTTATGCAAGGTCTACGGTAACGGAGAAAATCAGGTTACTGCTCTTGACAATGTTTCACTTACAATAGAAAAAGGGGATTTTACCGCAATAATTGGATCCTCTGGTTCCGGTAAATCCACATTGCTTCACATAATAGGTGGCGTGGATGTGCCAACTAGTGGAAAAGTATATTTGGAGGGGCAGGATGTATATGGGCAAAACAATGAAAAACTCGCTATTTTCCGTAGACGACAAGTTGGACTAATTTATCAGTTTCACAACCTCATTCCTACTTTAAATGTAGTTGAAAACATCACATTGCCTATACTGATGGACAAAAGAAAGATCAACGAGGAAAGGTTAAATGACTTGTTGGACCTGCTTGGGTTAGAAGAGAGAAAAACACATTTACCTAATCAGCTTTCAGGAGGTCAGCAACAACGTGTTTCCATAGGTCGCGCTTTGATGAATGCCCCAGCTGTAATGCTTGCAGATGAACCCACAGGTAGTTTGGATAGCAAAAATGGTCATGAAATTATTAAGTTATTGAAATTAAGTCATAAAAAATATAAGCAGACCCTTATCATCGTTACACATGATGAAAATATCGCACTACAAGCAGACCGAATTATCGGCATATCAGATGGTAAAGTAGTGAGAGACGAAAGGG
>NZ_JAKEDR010000138.1 GCF_023653455.1 Paraclostridium ghonii | reverse complement strand
CAATATGTAGTACAATAAAGGATATTAAATCACTATATATTGTATTAAAATATTTATCTATTTTGCAAAGGTGGGAAAAAATGAAGTATATTAAACTCAACAATGAAGTAATAATTAAAGATAAAAATGGAAAATATCAACTAGAAAAAGATATAGAAGCTCTTGATAGTTATCTAGAGGAGTATGTAAATCCAAGGATGAAAAAATTTGATACTTTTGAAGAAAGATTAGATTTTTTATTAGAAAATAACTATTATTCAAAGGACATAATAGATAAATACTCGATACGTTTTATAAAAGATACTTACAAAGTTATAGAAAATGAAAATTTTACATTTAAATCATATATGAGCGCAAAGAAATTTTATCAAAATTATGCACTTAAAAGTGATGATGGAAAACAAATACTAGAAAATTATAATGATAAAGTGTTAATAGTGGCATTAGCATTAGGAGATGGAAATGAAGAATTGGCTTTAAATTTAGCTATAAAACTTATAAGACAAGAATTCCAACCGGCTACACCAACATTTTTAAATGCAGGTAGAAAAAGGGCTGGAGAAATGGTTTCTTGTTTTTTATTATCAGTAGAAGATAGTACAGAAGGAATATCTTATGCTGTATCTTCATCTAATCACTTATCAAAAATAGGTGGAGGAGTAGCATTAAATTTATCTAGACTTAGAGCTAGTAAAGAGCCTATAAAAGATATAGATGGAGCTGCGGGAGGAGTAGTTGGAGTTGCAAAAATGCTAGAACAATCTTTTACATACTTTAATCAAATGGGAGCAAGACAAGGTGCGGGGGCTGCATACTTAACAGTATTTCATCCAGATTTTGAGATGTTAATGGACACTAAAAAAATAAACGCTGATGAAAAAATAAGACTAGCATCACTATCTTTAGGTGCAATTATACCTGATAAATTTATGGAATTAGCAGAAAAAAATGAAATAGCATACGCTTTTTATCCTCATTCTGTTTATAAGAAATATGGAGTTCATTTAGATGAAATTTATATGGATGAATGGTATGAAAAGTTGGCTAGCGATAAAGACATAATAAAAAAAGAAATAAATCCAAGACAAATGTTAACTAAAATTGCTCAAATGCAACAAGAAAGTGGATATCCATATGTAGTGTTTATAGATACAGCTAATAAAGAACATGTTTTAAAGGATGTTGGAATGATAAAAATGTCTAACTTATGTTGTGAGATATTTCAATATCAAACACCTTCAGAGATAAAAGGTTATGGAGGAGAAAATGTATGGGGACAAGATATAAGTTGTAATTTAGGGTCTTTAAATATAGCAAATGTTATGGATAACAAAGATATTGAAAAAACCGTAAGTACAGCTATAAAAGCTTTATCATTTGTATCAGATAAAACAGACATAAAAGAAGTTCCAACTATAAAAAATGGAAACAAAGCATCACATGCAATAGGGCTTGGAGCAATGAACTTACATGGATATTTAGTTAGAGAAAATATATTATATACATCTCAAGAAGCTATAGATTTTTCAAATGTATTTTTTGCTATGATAAGATATTATGCTATAAAAGTTTCTATGGAAATTGCTATAGAAAAGAACATGACTTTTGATGGATTTGAAGAATCTGAATATGCTAAAGGTATAGAAAGTGATGTTCTTTCAAAATACTACAAAGAATCATATTTACCAAAAACAGATAAAGTAAAAAGTTTATTTGAAGGTATATACGTTCCAACTTCTAAAGACTGGGCTAATCTTTTAGATAAAGCTAGTGAAAATGGTATATACAATGCATATTTAACTGCTATAGCACCTACACAAAGTATAAGCTATGTACAAAATGCAACTTCAAGTATAATGCCAATTATGGAACCTGTAGAAGTTAGAACTTATGGAGATTCTACGACTATATACCCTATGCCATTTTTGACTAATGAAAATATGCTTTACTATCAATCAGCATATAGAATGGATATGAAACATGTAATAGACGTTGTATCTACAGTTCAACAACATGTTGACCAAGGTATATCTACTACATTATTTGTAACAGACGATAAAACAACTAGAGATATAGCTAGATACTATATATATGCATATAAAAAAGGATTGAAAAGTTTATATTACACAAGAACAAAGATGACAAGGGACACAAATGAGTGTTTAATGTGTTCGATATAGGGGGATTTTAATATGACGTTTAATTTAAAAACTATACATAAAGCTGTTAATTGGAATGTTGAAGATGATGGCTTTACACAAGCTTTTTGGGATCAAAATGTAAAACAATTTTGGTTACCAGAAGAAATATCAGTATCTAAAGACTTAAAAATTTGGGCTGATTTAAGTGAAAATGAAAAAGAACTATACAAAAAGGTTTTAGCAGGGCTTACATTATTAGATACAAAACAAGGTAACAATGGAGTTCCTTCTATGATGAGTTTAACTGAGGATCTTCAAAGAAAAGCAGTTTTATCATTTATGGGAACAATGGAAGAAATACATGCTAAAAGTTACTCATCTATATTTATGACACTTTTAACTACTTCTCAAATAGATGAACTATTTAAGTGGATAGAAACTGAACCTACATTACAAAGAAAAGCTGAATTAATATTAGCTCAGTATGAAAATACTAATGATAAAAGAAGCTTATATTTATCTATGGTAACAAGTGTATTTTTAGAGAGCTTTTTATTCTACTCAGGATTTTTCTACCCACTGTATTTAGCTGGTCAAGGAAAAATGGTTGCAAGTGGAGAAATAATATCATTAATACTTAGAGATGAATCTTTACATGGTAAATATATAGGGCTTTTAGCGCAAGAAATATATGATAATTTTAAAGATGAAGAAAAGCTTAAATTAAAAAAGGAAATGTATAAGATATTTGAAGATTTAATGGAGAACGAAATAGAGTATACAAAAAAGATTTATAAAGAAAGTGGACTTGTTGAAGAAGTCATAACTTTTTTAAAGTATAACTCTAATAGAGCTTTAGAGAACTTAGGTTTTGATAAATATTATGAGGTAGGAGAAATAAATCCTATAGTTTTAAATGGATTAAGCACTGAAACTAAATCACATGATTTCTTTTCAACTAAAGGGAATGGATATCAAAAAGGAATTTATGAAGAGCTAGAGGATGAAGATTTCATTATATAATTATTGTATAAAAAGTAGTGTATTAAATATTTAATACACTACTTTTTTAATACAGCATTAAAAATTAAAAGTATATCATAAAAAAATAAAAATTAAAAATATCTATTATAATAGCTGAAAATGCTACAACAATAGGCATTTTTAAAGTTTGTTTAAACTGAGAAAACATTTTCAAAATGATATACAAATAAAAATGTGTTGCATTAATTAAATAAAACATGATATATTAATAAAAAAGGATAACCGGTAACCTTAAAATTAATACAATATAAAAATCATAGAGAGGGGCATTTGTGTGGTAACAATTAAGGATATAGCAGATTTAGCAGGGGTGTCAAAAACTACAGTGTCAAAAGTGTTAAATAATAAGGATGAAAAAATAAGTGATATTACAAGGCAAAAAATCTTAGATATAGTAAAAGAAAAAAATTATAGACCAAATAAAATGGCTCAAAGTTTAGTAACAAAGCAAACTAAAACTATAGGAATTATTATTCCCGATATACGAAATCCATTTTTTACAGATATAGTTAGGGGTGCAGAAGATAAGGCTGTTAAAGAAGGATATAATATTATTCTTTGTAACACAGATGAAAATGTAGAAAAAGAAATAAAAGCATTTAATACATTGACAGAAAAAATGGTTGATGGAATTATATTTGCCCCATCTTCTAAAATAGATTTAAATTCAAAAGAATATAACTTATCAACAAAACCAATCGTTTTAGTAGATAAAAAATTAGACATTAAAAACTTAAAAGGGATAGTAAGTTTAGATAATGAAGAAGGAACTTTTTTAGAGGTTAGTTACCTAGTAGAGAATAATCATAAAAAAATACTTTACTTAAGCGGACCTTTAAAAAATGAAATTGCAAGAGATAGATTAAAAGGTTATAAAAAAGCTTTAAAAGAAGCTAATATTGAATATGATGAAAATTTAGTAATACAAGGTGAGTACTCTTTAGATTGGGGATATGAAATAATTAGAAGTTTAAAAAATATAAATTTTACAGCAATATGTGCAGCCAACGACTTAATAGCAATAGGTGTTATTAAAGCTTTAAAAGAAAGAAATTTACAAATACCAAAAGATATAAGCGTAGTTGGCTTTGACGATATTCAAACTTCAAGCATAATCGAACCGCAACTTACAACTATAAATCAAAATTCATATGATATGGGATATGAATCAGCAAATATACTTATAAAAAATTTAGAAAAAAAAGAAGTTAGTGATATAGAAAAAATGATTTTTAAACCAGAACTTATAATAAGAAGTTCAACATGTCAAAAACTTTAGAGGAGGTCAATTATGAAAAAGATATGTGTAATAGGCAGTTTAAACATGGATTTAGTGGTAAATGTTGAAAATATGCCTAAAAAAGGACAAACATTAATAGGAAGCGACTTTAAGGAAGTACCAGGTGGTAAAGGAGCAAATCAGGCAGTAGCAATATCAAGACTTGGTGGAGATGTAACTATGATTGGTAAAGTTGGAACTGACAGCTTTGGACAAACTTTAATAGATTCATTAAAACATGATAATGCAGATACAACTTACATACATAAAGAAGATGGACCCACTGGAGTTGCCATGATAACTGTTGATAAAAATGCAGAAAATGCAATAGTAGTAGCACCCGGAGCTAACTTTAAAGTAAAAGAAAATGACATAGATAAAAATATAAATGCAATAAAAAATAGTGATATAGTAGTGGTTCAACTTGAGACACCACTTGAAACTATAAAGTATGCGCTAAAAAGAGCTAAAGAACTAGGTAAATATACTATATTAAATCCAGCACCTGCTGTTAAGTTAGAAGATTCAATAATAGAAAATGTAGATTTACTTACACCTAATGAAACTGAGTTAGAAATATTAAGTGGAGTGAGCATAAACTGTGAAGAAGATATATTAAAAGCAGGTAAAACTATGATTGAAAAAGGTGTTAAAGAATTAATCGTAACATTAGGATCTAAAGGGAGTTTATATATAAATAAAGAACAATCTATGTTTAAAAAATCATATAAAGTACAAGCAATAGATACTACTGCAGCAGGAGATAGTTATACTGGAGCTTTATCGGTATCTTTCTCAAAAGGAGAGAATATAGAAGAAGCTATGGACTTTGCATCAAGAGTAGGGGCACTATGTGTAACCAAAGAAGGTGCGCAAAGTTCGCTACCAACTCTAGAAGAAGTTGAAAGATTTAGGGGGTAAGGACATGAAAAAAGGCAAATTATTAAATAGTGAGATTTCAGCTGTTATATCTCAAATGGGGCATACAGATAGTTTAACTATAGGAGATTGCGGATTACCTATACCTAAAGATGTAAAAAGAATAGACTTAGCTCTTAAATATGGAGTTCCAAGTTTTTTAGATACATTAGATACAGTACTTGAAGAATTATGTGTAGAAGAAATAATAATAGCTGAAGAAATAAAAGAAGTAGCAAATTATATGTATAAAGAAATATTAAATAGATTTAAAAATGTAAAAGTTACAATGGTAAAACATGAAGAATTTAAAGTTATGACAAAGAACTCTCATGCAATTATAAGAACTGGAGAATGTACTCCATACTCAAATATAATTTTAAAATCTGGAGTTGTATTTTAGTAAAACTTTGTAAATCGAAAGGAGCACCTATATGAAAAGTCCAATTTTGCAGATGAAAAATATAGTTAAAGAGTTCCCTGGAGTTAAAGCATTAGATGGAGTTAATTTAGAACTTTATCAAGGTAGGGTAATGGCTTTAATGGGGGAAAATGGTGCAGGTAAATCAACACTTATGAAGGTTTTAAGTGGGGTTTATAAAAAAGATGGTGGGCAAATATTCTACAATGGAAATTTAGAGGATATAAAAGGACCAAAAGATGCACAAGAAAAAGGTATAGCAATAATACATCAAGAGTTAAACTTAATACAAGATTTAACCATAGGTGAAAATATATTCTTAGGAAGAGAACCTAAAAAAGGATTAAAAATAGACTTTAAAAAGCTTTATGATGAATCTGATAAATATTTAAATAAGCTAAATATTAAAACTAGCTCAAAAGAATTAGTTGGTAATTTAAGTTTAGGACAACAACAAATGATAGAAATAGCTAAAGCTTTATCTTTAGATGCAAAAATAATTATAATGGATGAACCAACAGATGCTCTTACAGATAAAGAAACTGAAAGTCTGTTTAAAGTAATAGAAGATTTAAAGAATGAAGGAAAAGCAATAGTATATATATCACATAGATTAAAAGAAGTATTTCAAATATGTGATTACATAACCGTTTTAAGAGATGGTAAGTATGTAGGCAGTGAAGAAATTTGCAATTTAGATGAAGATAAAATGATAGAAATGATGGTTGGAAGAAAACTTACAGATCAATTTCCAAGGCATGAAGTTGAAAAAGGGAATGTGGTATTAGATGTAAGAAATCTTTCAAATAAACATGTAGATGGTATCACTTTTAATGTTAGAAGTGGAGAAATAGTAGGAATTGCAGGTCTTATGGGAGCGGGAAGAACAGAACTTGCAAAAACTATATATGGACATCTAAGAAAAGAAAGTGGACAGGTTATTGTAAATGGTAAAGAGGTAACTAATAAGTCTGCAAAAGATGGATTAAAAAATAAAATAGCATATGTATCTGAGGATAGAAAGGGAGATGGTTTAATTCTTTCGCTATCTGTTAGAGAAAACATGACAATATCATCTTTAGATAGTTTATCTAGTAGGTTTAGATTAAATAAAACCAAAGAAAATGAACAAGCAAAAGATTATATAAAGAAAATGAATATAAAAACTCCAAATGAAGAACAAATAATGAAAAACTTAAGTGGAGGAAATCAACAAAAAGTTGCAATAGCTAAGGCTCTAATGACAGATCCTGATGTACTTATACTTGATGAGCCAACTCGTGGAGTAGATGTTGGGGCAAAAAAAGAAATATATGGCCTTATAAATAAATTTAAAAGTCAAGGAAAAGCAGTAATAATGATATCTTCTGAAATGCCAGAGATACTTGGTTTAAGTGATAGAATATTAATTTTAAGTCAAGGAAGATTAACTGGAGAATTAGATATTAAAGATGCAACCCAAGAAAGTATATTAAAATATGCAGTTACAGTGAAGGAGGCTTAATTATGCAAGCTAAAGTAAGTCAAGAAAATAAACAAATGGATTTAAAAAGTATATTATTAAAGTACAAATCATTAGTTGGATTATTATTATTAATAGTTGTAGTTTCAATACTTAGTCCATCATTTTTAAGTAGTAGAAACATATTAAATATACTTAGACAAACATCAGTTAATGCTATAATTGCAGCAGGTATGACGTTTGTAATTTTAACAGGAGGAATTGACCTTTCTGTAGGATCTGTTCTTGCTTTAAGTGGAGCTTTTGCAGCATCTATTTTAGCATCAGGACAAAGTATAGTTGTTGCAGTTATAGCAGCTATAGTATGTGGAGCAGTAGTAGGATTTTTAAATGGATTCGTAATAGCGAAGGGGAAATTACAGCCGTTTATAGCAACGCTTGCAACAATGACAATACTTAGAGGTGTAACATTAGTATTTACAGATGGAAAGCCTATAACATTAGGAAGCAATGATTTAGCAATGGCATTTGGGAAAATAGGTGGAGGAACCTTACTTGGAATACCATCACCAGTTATTATAACTATATTAGTATTTGTAGCATGTTATTATATATTAAATAAAACTAAAATGGGTAGATATACATATGCGTTAGGTGGAAATGAAGAAGCAACTAAGTTATCCGGACTTAATACAGATAAAATAAAAATATGGGTATACACTATAAGTGGTATATTGTCATCAATAGCTGGTATCATAATAACTTCAAGATTATACTCAGCTCAACCTACAGCAGGAACAGGTTATGAATTAGATGCTATAGCAGCTGTTGTACTTGGAGGAACAAAGCTTACTGGAGGAAAAGGAAAAATAACTGGTACTATAATAGGTGCACTTATAATAGGAGTTTTAAGTAATGCTCTTAATATACTAGATGTATCATCTTATTATCAAATGATGGTTAAAGGTATAGTTATATTAATAGCTGTATTATTAGATAGAAAAAGTAACTAAGAAAGGAAGATAGGAATGAAAAAATTTCTTTCAATAATGATGACTATAGTTTTATCAAGTTTTATGTTGGTAGGATGTAGCCAAAAAAAAGATGGAACTAAAAAAATAGGACTTATAGTATCAACACTAAATAATCCTTTCTTTGTAGATTTAAAAAAAGGTGTTGAAAAAGAAGCAAAAAAACTTGGATATGAAGTCGTAGTATTAGATTCTCAAAATGATCCGGCAAAAGAAGTATCTAACATGGAAGATATAACTGTTAAAAATGTAGATTTAGTATTACTAAATCCTGTTGATTCAGATTCAGCAGTAGCATCAGTTATGATTGCAAATAATGCAGATTTACCAGTTATGACTGTAGATAGAATTGCAAATGGTGGTAAAGTGGCATCTCATATTGCATCAGATAACATAGCTGGTGGAGATATGGCTGCTAAGTTTTTAATTGATAAATTAGGTAATAAAGGAAACATTGTTGAACTTGAAGGTATAGCTGGATCATCAGCAACAAGAGATAGAGGGAAAGGATTTGAAGATGGAATAAAAGGAAGTAACTTAAAAATTGTATCAAAACAATCGGCAGATTTTGATAGAACAAAGGGACTTACTGTTATGGAAAACATCATTCAATCTCAAGGAAAAATAGATGCAGTATTTGCACAAAATGATGAAATGGCTTTAGGAGCATCAAAAGCTCTTAAAGATGCAAATATGAAAGATGTAGTAGTTGTAGGATTTGATGCAACAGATGATGCAATAGACGCAGTTAAAAAAGGCGATATGGCATCAACAGTAGCACAACAACCAATACTTATAGGGGAAACATCAGTTAAAGAAGCTAACAAGTACTTAAAAGGTGAGAAAGTAAAAGATTTCGTACCAGTTGAGTTACAATTGGTAACAAAATAGTAAAATGACTAAGATGGTTTTATCATCTTAGTCATTTTTTAAATTGCGAGAATATATAATGAAAAAATAATTGCAGTAAATATGATAATAATAATAATTTTATCAGTATATATACAATATTTATTATAAATTTTAGAAAATAGATGAGTATTAGAT
>NZ_JAKEDR010000137.1 GCF_023653455.1 Paraclostridium ghonii | reverse complement strand
TCTATATACTTCTACAAATCAGTATTATAGATTGATCAAAATGAATCTTACTTTTAGTTAGCTATAATAAGTTTTCATTTAAAACTTTATTAAGATCAGCTTTTTCTTCTATAAGTTTTATAACTTTTACATTTTTGCTTAAATCATTTATAAATACAGCTCCTACTAACACGTCTTCTTTAAAGAATAATTTTTTATAAATATCTTTCTTACTTAAGCTAATGCAACTATCACTATCATTTATATTTCCTATACTAAATACTTTAGTATCAAACACAGCTAACCCTACTGGATAATTTTCTACTTTGAACTCAACTTCCTCTCCGCATGCATTAGCTCCTGCAACTTTACCCATATCTATAGCAGCTGGCCATATAGCCCATATCATAGAATCTATTTCAGCTATATCTCCACATGCATATATATCTTTTGATGAAGTGTTCATGTATTTATCTACAACTATACCTTTGTTAATTTCTATATTAGTATTATTAGCTACCTTTATATTAGGTCTAACTCCTACAGAGAATATAACCATATCTACATCAATAGAGCTTCCATCTTTAAATATAGCTTTAGAAACTTTTTTATCTCCTTCTAAACTGTCTATGAATTTTCCTACCATTAAGTTTAATCCATTCTCTTTTAATATATTTTCTAAAGTTATACTACCGTCTTTATCTAGTTGTTTAGTTAGTAAATTAGGCATAGCTTCTACTACTGTAACTTCTTTTTGGGATAATTTAATTTCATATGCAGCTTCAAGCCCCAATAATCCTCCACCTATAACTAATACGTTTTTTGACTTATCTAAATACTCTTTTATATACTCTAAGTCTCTTTTATTTCTTAGAGTATATACCCCTTCTAAGTCATGCCCTTTTATTGGTGGTACAAAGTTAGAGCTACCATTTGCTAGTACTAACTTATCATATTTTATATTTGAATTATTATCTAAAATAATTTCCTTTTCTTTTTCATTTATACTTTCTACATTTACACTTAGTAAAACTTCTATATTATTTTCTTTGTACCAACTTTCATCTACAATATAGAAATCATCTTTTTTAATTTCTTCATTTATAAAATCTGAAAGCGCTGGTCTATAATAAGTTAATTCACTTTCATTACTTAACATAACTATTTTAGCAGTTTTATTTCTTTTTCTAATTGAATCAGCTGCATAAAATCCTGCTGCACCGTTTCCTACTATAACAATTTTATCATCTGTATATTTTTGATAAGTTATATTTTCTTCTATAACTTCTATAAACTGATCGTGTTTTGCTCCACATACTGGACACACATCTGGAGCTTTATCCCCATCAAAAACTTCATTACATATTACACATTTCCATTTTTTAGTACCTTCTTTTTTAGTATTGGTATCTATAGTAGTTTCTACAAACTTTTTGCCTAATAATTGGGCTTCATATAAATCAGATTCACTTGGTTTGAAGTTAACAAGTAACGGATCTATAGTATTCATTCTAAGTTGTTTTAATCTATCCATAACATTTGGAACGCCTTCACCACTCCATCCAAATGATCCAAAACATGATGCAACCTTATTTCCATGAACTATAGGATTTAAACTTACAAGTATATCCCATATAGGTTTTAATGCATCTCCATTTATTGTTGGAGTCCCAAATAAAACTCCTTGTGAATAAGTTATAGAATTTATGATTTCATCCATATTATGATTTATAACATCATACATTTTTACATTATAATCACTATACTGTTCAATTCCTTTTTTAATATTTTTAGCTATCTCTCCTGTATATCCATACGCACTTACATAACATATAGTTATATCTTTCTTAGGAACTATCAACTCCTCACTACTCCATTTTTCATATATATCAACTATTTCCCTTGGATTTTCAATCAATACAGGTCCATGACCTGGGCATATCATATCTAAGTTTAATTCTTTTATCTTATCGATAGCTTTTAATATATATGGCTTAAAAGGTCCCATTATACAATCATAATAATATCTCAAAGCTTCCATGTAGTGTTCTTTATTTTCTATTTTAGTGTTAACTACACCTTCACAACTGTAATGACTTCCAAATGAATCACATGTAACTAATACATTTTCTTCTTTAATGTAAGTATATATAGTGTCTGGCCAATGAAGAAGTGGAACTGAATAAAATTTTAAAGTTTTATTTTCTATTTTTATTTCATCATTATCGTTTACAACTATATATTCAAACTTATCATTTACAATTTCTTTTAGATAGCTAACTGCATTTTGAGATGCTATAATTTTTGCATTTGGTGAAAGTTTTAATATTTTCTCTACACTTCCTGCATGATCTGGTTCTGTGTGACTAACTACTATATAATCTATACTTTTCAAATCTATATTTAAATCTTTAAGTCTAGCTAAATAACTGTCGAAGTGTTTTGCCTTTACAGTTTCAAACAAAATCGTTTTCTTGCCAGCTTTTAAAACATATGAATTATAAGTTGTTCCATATGGAGTATACATTATTATGTCAAATACCCTTAACCCAGGATCTAAAGACCCTACCCAATATAAATCATTTTTTAATTTAAGTGATTTTAATTCCATCTATATATTCCTCCCAATATGTGTTTGTTTATTATTTAACTCTTATTTCATTTATACCTTTTATTTTTTAGTTTAAACATATATTTAACATATTTTGTAAATAAAAAAATTCGCACAAAAAAAGATTATCTTAATATTAAGATAATCTCCTTTTTCTGCCTTATTTAAAAGAAAATCATATATATAAAATGGGCAGATATACCTGCACATAATCCACCTATAGTATGTGAAATTATAGCTTTACTAGTAAGTTCTCTTGCGTTTAAAGCATCCATCATACCTACATGAGTAGATAAATATCCGCTCCAACACATACCCATAGCAGTGAATACTGCTATATCATTAGGTGTTACAACACCTTCACTTATAAATCTTGGAACTAAACTCATTGCAGCTCCAACAGCACCTAAAGAAGTTATTGGGAATGCCATAGCTTGAGGGTCTGTAAACCCAAATAAAGGACCTAATATAAACATTAACTTATCCCCTAATGCTGGTAATAGTGCTATACCTTCATAAGCAGCACCTGTATAGACTTCAGCTCCCGTTTTAGGATCTACATGTGGCCCAAATGTTAATAACATGACTAAAGTACATACAACTAATACTCCTGGGATTATAGCCATACCTAACTCAACTCCGTTTTTTCCACCTTCTAACATAGAGTCAAGTATTCTTTGGAATAAGCTTCCACTTCTTATTTCTCTATATTCCATAGCATCTATTTTTCCATCAACTTTTTTTTCAGTCTTTGGATCATAATTATAATATTTCTTAGTGAATGTAAGCATTATTCTAACACTTATTACACTTCCTATTATTGCGCCTATATTTCCTATTAATGCTGGTGCTACAAACTCAGATCCTTGCGTCATCATAAAAGTTGTAACTATAAGACCCATACCAAAAGATGTTCCTAAATTACATAACGCTGGAATTTGATACTGCTTAAAATATTTAGTGAAACTCTTATCATTAGCAAATGCTATTATAGCTGGGTTATCTGATAAATAAGTTGTTACAGCACCTGCTATACTTGCTCCTGGTAAATTATATAATGGTTTCATAAACATTGCGAAAACTTTATTTAAAAGTGATATTACTCCAAACTCTGAAAGTAGTGCACTCAATGCTCCTGCAAGCACGGCTAATGCCATTATTAAAAACACAGTGTTCAATAGTAAATCATGCGATGTACTCATAATAGTTTTAAACATCAATCCTACACCCATTTTACTTCCTACATATCCAAATCCTAACAGTAAAACTCCGATAAACACAAAAGTTTCTAGACTTATTGCCTTTACCTTCTTTTTTCCACCAGAAACCTCCTGGGCGACAACGTTTTCTTCTAAATTCGTAATCTCCATTATATTTCCTCCTTAATATATTGTGGATATCATTAAAATATTTCAAAAAATAAAATTTTATTCCTGTTGCAATTTTAACGATTAAAATGAATAAAAAATCCTTCTTTTATATAAATTATACTATATATATCTATATATTTCAACTTTTTTGAATTATCTCGTATTTCATACATTTTCAAAAAAGTAAAAAACAAGTTATTTTCAACCAATTACCCCATTTATATTTTTAATAAAATTTAATAACACATATCAAAAATCTACATTAGTCTTTTCCTTCAGATAAAGCTGTAAAATACCTATATTTAGTTAAACAAAAACTATTAAAGACTAGGATATAATCCTAGCCTTTTTTATTAAGCAACTATTTTTTCATCATCATCAGTACCTATCATCGCAGTTAATTTTTTATTAAATGCAAGTAATATAAATGTACCAACTACTAATATTACAGGTATAGAAATGAATGTTTGCATAATACCCATTTTTTCTATTATAATTTGAACATATCCTGCTGCTTTATTTGCAAAGAAAGTGGCTAATGCCCAAACCCCCATAAGTAAAGATAAGTATTTAGCTGGTGCTATTTTACTTACTAATGAGTTTCCTAATGGTGAGAAACACATTTCTCCTATAGTTTGGAATAAAACAAATAGCATTACCCAAACAACACTAGTTTTAAAAGTAGCAGGAGCACCTACTCCTCTTGAAAGTTCAGCAGCTATTATAAATCCAAATGCTACTGCTAAAAATACATATCCTAGAGCCATTTTTTGAGCCATACTTAAGTCACCTTTTTCTCTTTTAGATAAAATCGTCCATATAGCTGCCATTACTGGTCCTAAAACTACACATAAGAATCCATTTAACGTTTCTATCCATATTACAGGTATTTCAAATGATCCAATTGATAATTTAACATAATCATTAATATATAATGCTAGTGAAAAACCTGCTTGGTTATAAAATACCCAGAAGAAAATTGAGAAAAATGATAATATAATTATTACTTTTACCCTATCTTTTTCTTTCTTAGTTAAAGGTCTATCTACATTTTTTGATTTTCCTACATTACCAGCTTTTTTATCAAGCATTTTTTGGGGATATTTACCAGCTTCCCCTAAAAACTTCATAGTGCATATAAATAATAATCCACCAAGTAAAGTAACTATAGCAGCTAGCATGAAACATTGTCTAAATCCATATTCAACAACATGTCCATTTTCTATAACTGCAAAAGTTTTAGTATATAGTATTCCTATAGTTAATGTTCCTATACATGATCCTAAGTTAACAAATGTGTATAATAAAGAAAATGCTGAATCTTTTCTAGTATTATCATCATATAATTCCCCAACTAATGCATTTAAATTTCCTTTAAAAAACCCTGTTCCTATAGATATTAATATTATCATTGCATGAACCCAAATTACACTTGTCGCAAAATATCCTAATGCATATCCTGCTGCCATTATAATCGATCCTATTATTACACAATATCTAGCTCCTATCCATCTATCACATATCATTCCCCCAAATATTGGTGCCAGGTAAGTGAAAGCTGCTAAGTTTGCTACTATAGCTGTTGCCCCAACCTTATCTACCCCTAGTCCACCTTTAGATACTGTTTCCGCTAAAAATAGTAATAATAATATTTTTGATCCGTAAAAAGCGAATCTCTCAAACGTGAAAGTTAACCCACAAACATATAACCCCTTAGGGTGCTTTGTAGGTGTAGATGCTGTATTTGACATCTTAAGTCCCCCCTTGAATATTTAATTTTTATATTAAGGTAGTTTTGCATATATATATACAAAACTACCTTATTATACGTATAATCTATATTTCCCTAGTGTATTTTTTTAACCATACTTTTTCTTCTTCAGTTAAATATGGTGATATTTTCTCATAAACTAATTTATGGTAGTTATTTAAATAATCTCTTTCATCTTTATTTAATTCATCCACTTCTATAACATCTAAATCAATTGGTGCAAATGTTACTACTTCAAACTCCATAAATTGTCCATACTCATTTTTTTCTGCCTTTTTAGTTATAAGTTCATTTTCTATTCTTATTCCATGTGAACCTTCTATATATATTCCAGGTTCATTAGTTGTAACCATACCCTCTTCTAAAGTAGCCGTTTCTAATCTTTGAGGTGCTATTTTCCATCTAAATCCATTTGGAGATTCATGTATAGTTCCCAAAAAACCTACCCCATGTCCTGTTCCACACTTATAGTCTAAGCCCATATTCCACATAGGTCTTCTTGCTAGTATGTCTAAATTGTATCCTTTTGTTCCATATAAAAATTTAGCCATAGATAAATTTATCATACCTCTAAGCACTGCAGTAAAGTGTTTTTTCAACTCACCATTTATTTCTCCTAAAGCCATTGTTCTTGTTATATCTGTTGTTCCATCAAAGTATTGCCCACCTGAATCTATTAAAAATAAATCGTTTTGTTCTAGTTTATAATCGCTTTCAGGCGTAGCACTATAGTGCATCATGGCTGCATGTTCTCTATATCCAGCTATAGTAGCAAAACTCGGTTCTATAAATCCTTCTTGCTCACGTCTTAGGTCTTCTAATTTTTCAGATGCACTTATTTCAGATATATCAATTTTCCCTACATTATTTTTTAACCAATACATAAATTTAGTAAAAGCCACGCCATCTTTTAAGTGACTATTTCTTAAGTTCTCTAACTCAATATTATTCTTTACAGCTTTAAAGTTCATTGTAGGATTATGTTCTTCTATCTTTTGAACTTCATTTGGTAAATTATTATATATTGAGTAACTAACTTTTCCATCATCTAATAGTACTTTTTCATTTTTATTTATAGTCTTAACAAATTCATATATATCATCATATTTTTTTATTATTACATTTTCAGTTTTTAATTCATTTATTATTTCTTCATTTAGCTTGTTTTCATCTATAAATAAATATACTTCATCTAATGTTATTATTGCATAGGAAAGAACGACTGGCGTATACTTAACATCTCTACCTCTTATATTGAATAACCATGCTATATCATCAAGAGTTGCTATTATATGAGTTGTAGCATTTTTTTCTTTCATTTTTTCTCTAAGCCTTTTTAATTTCGAACTAAATGTTTCCCCTGAATATTTAACCTTTAATAAAAACGCTTTTTCTTTTGATAAAGACGGTCTATCATTCCATACCTTATCAACTAAGTCATATTCATACTTTATACTTACATTTTTTTCTTTTAACTTTTCTTCTAAATTTTTACCTTCGTTTGCAGATATTAATCTACCATCAAATCCTAATGTAGATTCTTTATCCAACTTATCACATAAATATTCTTGAGTAGTAGGAACTCCTTCTTCTCCCATTTTAAATAATTTAATCCCCGTATTTTTTAACTGATTTTCAGCTTGTATGAAATATCTTCCATCTGTCCATAACCCTGCTTCATCCATAGTTACTATTAAAGTTCCTGCTGAGCCTGTAAATCCTGAGATATAAGCTCTTGATTTAAAATAATCACCCACATATTCACTTTGATGATTGTCTGAAGACGGTATTATGTATGCATCTATTTTGTATTCCCCCATATATTTTCTTAAGTTCTCTAATCTACCCCTTATCATAATAATCCCCCTTATTATACATATAAAATTTTATGTATCATCTCTCGCCCACTTATATAGTACCACCTTGTGACATCGTTTTCAATATTTTTACATTCTTTTTCTTATCTATAAAATTTTAAGAATTCATTTAATTTTTTCAATTTTATAAAAATTCATTAATTTTTTATATTATTTTTTTATTTATATTAACATTTTTTTACACACATCAAAATAAAAAAATATTGTTTAATATAATACACCCCAATCGTCAGAACTTTTATCCAACAATTGGGGTGCATTATAATCTTTACTTCCTATTCGTTTTAATTATTTATAATTTAAAATTCCATATTTTAAGTTATAAATGTTATTAAATCCTTCTAACTCTAACAAATTGCATGCTGTAATACTTCTATGCCCACTTCTGCAATACACAATAACTTTTTTATCTTTAAACTCTTCAATTTCATCTATATCATACATTAAATCATGTAAAGGTATATTTATAGATCCATCTATGCTTCTTTCTTCAAATTCGTCTTTAGTTCTTACATCTAGTAATACTGTATGTTCATCTTTCATTAATTCTTTTAGCTGTTCATTTTCTATATCTATATAATTCATAATATCCTCCATGGTGTATATATTAATATTAAATATATACCCATACAAAAAGCTTTAAAACTTTTCGTACTATAAGTACTCATTACTATTCTTTAAACTGTAAATTTAGTTTTAATCTATCAGTCCCTATTATAGTATTTTCAAATATTCCCGTTGCATTTTCAATATATATATTTGGGTCTTTTATTATTGGACTAAAATGAGTTAAAACCATAGTTTCTACATTTGATTTTTTTGCAATTATTGCACTTTCTCTAAATGTCATATGTTTATTTTTTATTGCTCTATCTAAATCACAATCATCTCCGTACATACCCTCACATACTAATAAATCACTATTATCTACAAATTTAATTATATCTTTAATCGGTCGCGTATCTGTAACAAAACTTACTTTAATTCCTTTTCTAGGCTGCCCTAAAACCATATCTTTTGTGTATGACTTCCCATCTAGCTTTATTTCTCTTCCATTTTGTAGCTTGCTCCAAAGTATTTTCGGCACATTATTTTTTATAGCTTTTTCCATATCGAATTTAGCTCTTCGCTTTATATAAAAACTATACGCTATACATTGAGTTGAGTGATCTACCTCCAATGTAGATATAATTATATCTTTGTTCATATAGTTATTATTTATTAGTATATCTTCCTTAGGATTTTCTATTATATTTATTTCATAAGGAAGTTCTTTTACTATTAACCTAAAAGCTTCTACAACATCTTTTATTCCTTCAGGGCCAATTATTGTTAATATCTCTGTCCTTCCACAATTTCCAATAGTAGATAATATACCAGGAAGTCCAATTATATGGTCTCCATGTAAATGGGTTATACAAATATAATCTATAGTTTTAAAACCACAGTTAGCAATTTTCATAGAGACTTGAGTTCCCTCACCACAGTCAATAAGAATTTTTCTGCCTCTATAGTTTATAATTAAAGATGAAAGAGATCTATTTGGTATTGGCATGCTCCCGCCACATCCTAATAAAGTTATTTCAACCATGTTCTCACCTCTTTAATAGTTAAAATGCACTACTTTAAAATCCTTAATATACAATATATCATAAAATAGTTATTTAATCTTTTTTACTTATTATATACAATCAAATATGTGTTGATTCAAATGTTTAATTATTAAGTTAACTTTTATAT
>NZ_JAKEDR010000136.1 GCF_023653455.1 Paraclostridium ghonii | reverse complement strand
GGGCATTTAACCGTAGGTTTCAATTTTCTCGACTCCTTTCTATAGGGGGAATGTGTTTTGTGGTGAAACCATTGTAAACCCTATCGGGGTCGAGATTCAAATATAAATAAGTTAACAGAATGAAATATTATACGGGGTGGTAAATATGAAAAAAATAAATGAATTATTAAAAGAGTTTAAAGATGAATTAAAAGGTATAATGGATACTATGTTAGTAAGTGAAAGATTAAATTCTCAAAGATGTATAGCAAAAGATATAGACACAACTAAAACTATAATAGATCACAAAGAAGAAAAAAGAGAACTTGATCAACAAGAAATGAAAAAGCTACATAAATCACTAACTAATTTAGTTGAGAATTTAAAAGGTATAGGAGCCGAATTATTAGTAAGTGAACGCTTAAATACACAAAGATGTATAGCAAAAGACATAGATACAACTAAAACTATAATAGATAAAAAAGAAGATGAAAATGTAAGTATGGAAGAAATAGAGAGATTGGCAAGTGAAGCTAGAGGTTTAGTTGATACAATGTTAAATGAAAAAATTGACTCAACAAAAGAGATAGATGCTAATAAAACAATAGTAGAGAGAGATAAAAATTTAGAAAATACAGAAGAGTTCCATAGTTTAGTAGACGAACTAAAAACTTTAATGTCTACTATGTTAGTAGGAGAGAGATTAAATACACAAAGATGTATAGCAAAAGATGTAGATACAACTAAAACTATAATAGATCAAAAAATAAAAAAGTAAAATAGCCTGGCTATTTTACTTTTTTATTATAAGTGTGTTAATATAATTACTGATGTTGAATTAAAAACTGATTAATATATATTTCGTTGGACATAAATTAAATATACTTAGGATTTAAATGAAATAGATAATCATTTACATATGATAAGAATAACAGTATAATTTTAATATGAAGTTTTTGGAGGGTGATTTATGAGTATACTGATAAGTAGTGCTGAAGAGACATTTTTGCATGTAGGTTCGTTAGTCAGCATGTCTATATTAATATTTGGATTTATAAACTATAAAACAAGTGGAAGTTTTGTAGAAATAATAAGCAAAAATAAAAAATTACAACCATTATTCGGAGCTTTACTAGGGGCGCTTCCAGGGTGTGGAGGAAGTATAGTTTTAATGCCATTATTTATAAACAATAAAGTAACTTTTGGAACTATAATAGCAAGTCTAATCGCTAGTATGGGAGATAGTGCATTTTTAATGATTACTACTGATTTTAAAGCATATATTTTAGTAGCATCTATAAGCTTTTTAGTAGGAATTTTCACAGGGTATTTAGTAGATTACTTTAATACCGAACAAAAACTAGAATTACATAAATGTAAGTCTAATGTTGAAAAAAGTAAAGGTAGCAATAGTATGAGATTATCAAGTGCAAACTCATGTGATATTCAAGCGAGTAGCAAGTTTTATCATTTAGCGCATGAGATAGTACATGGAATAGGGTATAAAATATACTTAGCATTACTTATAATTGGATGTATATTTATGCTTTTAGCTCACTCTGGATTAGAGTTTGGATTTATAGAAGCTATACACTCATCTGAAGAGATAATAGCAATTTTAGGAATAGTTGCTTCTTTTATATATATGATAATGACTAAAAAAGTTATTGAAAATGAAAGTTTTGAAGATAATGAACATAAACTTATGTCGTTAAAAGAAACTTTGATACATTCAGTAAGTGAAATATCTTTTGTTATTGTTTGGATCTTTGTAGCCTATGTATTATACGATTTAATTATACTTACGGTAGGAGGAGAAGAGATACTGGCAAACTTAATATTAGGGGCAGGAGTATTAAGTGTATTTGCAGGAGCAGCTCTTGGGATAGTACCAGGATGTGGAGTTCAAATAGTTGTTATGTCTTTTTACCTAAAGGGAAGTGTACCATTTGCAGCATTAGTTGCAAATAGTATATCTCAAGATGGAGATGCATTATTTCCATTACTTGCAATGGACAAAAAATCAGCTTTATGGGCGACTATAATAACAACCATTCCAGCAATTTTAGTTGGATTAATAATATATTTTATTTACTAATAAAGTTTAAGGGTTAATTTATAGGGGGATATTCATATTCTATAATATAGATTGTATTATGGAGGATGTATATGAGAAATAATTGTATGGTTGTTGGAATTGCAATAGGTGCTTTAGGAGGTATATTGTTTACGAGGATAAATTTTAATACTCTTATTACTTTAGCTCTTGGAATTTGGATTGGATATTTTTTATCCAACAAAAAGAAATGAAAGATATCTCAAAGGTTTTTGAGGTATCTTTCTTTTTTACGCTTAAGAAATGTAAAGAAGAATTTATTATAACCTATAAAATGGATATAATAATTAGTATAGATTACATATAAATATATTGGGGAGGTGAGCTTATGAGATACTTTGTAGTTTATATAAAAAAATATTTAATTCTATTTATTTTAGGTATAGTGTTAGTTGCATTTGAAGCTATTTGTGATTTATTGCAACCAACCATATTGGCTAAAATTATAGATGTAGGAATAGCAAATAAAGACTTAAAATACCTAATGAATAAAGGTTTTTTGATGATAGGAATAACGATAGCAGGAGCCGTTTTTGCCATATTAAGAAGTATAATTTCAACAAATGTATCTCAAAAATTTGCAAGAGATTTAAGAAGTGATGTATTTGCTCATATAAATTCATATTCATTTGAAAATATAGATAAAATAAGCAAGGGTTCTTTGATAACTAGAATTACCAATGACATAAATCAAGTTCAACAATTTGTAAATGGATTAATGAGAATAATAATAAAAGCTCCTATACTTTGCGTAGGAAGTTTTATATTAGCTATGAAGTTGAATTTTAAGCTTTCATTAGTTTTGTTAATAGGAATAATTGTCATATTCTTAATAATTATTATAAACTTAAATATAGGAACTCCTTACTTTAAAAAAGTGCAAGTATCTTTAGATAGTTTGAATTCCAACTTAAGACAGTACTTAGGTAATATAAGAATAGTTAAGTTATTTAATAGATTAGATTATGAAGAAGATAAGTTTGAAAAAGTAAATGAAGATTTATCAAAATCAACTAGAAAAGCTATGAAAATTAGTGCTATATTTAGACCAGCTATAACATTAATTTCAAACATATTAATTGTAATTATATTATATTTTGGGTCAAAATTAATTTTAAATAACGAAATTAAAGTAGGTGTTGTTGTAGCTTATATAAATTACATAGCAAGAATATTAACCTCATTACTGATGATAGCTCATATTTTCAATGTATTTATAAGAGCTAAAGCATCTAGTGATAGAATTATAGAAGTTTTAGATACTGAAAATGATATAGATAAAAAAGGAAATGTAAAAATTGAAGTTAAAGGAAATTTAGAATTTGAGAATGTAAATTTTTCATATGTTGAAAATGAAAAAGTATTGAGAGATATAAATTTTAAAATACAAAAAGGTGAACACATAGGAATAATTGGATCAACGGGAAGTGGAAAAACAACTTTAATAAATCTGATAATGAAATTTTATAAAATAGATAATGGCTCAATAAAAATAGATGAAAATGATATCAACATTTTAGAAAGTGAAAATTTAAGAAACTATATTGGATTAGTACCACAAAAGAGTATTTTATTCAATGAAAGTATAACCAATAATATAAAAATGGGAAATACGAAAGCTTCATTAGATGAGGTTATAAATATATGTACAGTATGTGGTTGCAATGACTTTATAGAAAAATTTGAAAAAGGGTATGATCAAATAGTAGGTGAAAATGGAGCTAATTTATCGGGAGGACAAAAACAAAGGGTTTGTATAGCTAGAGCTTTAATAAAAAATCCTAAAGTTTTAATTTTAGATGATTCCTTTAGTGCAATGGATATAAAAACTGAAAACAGAATTAAAAATAATATAAAAAAATACTTAGGTGGCATTACATATATAGTAATATCTCAAAAAATTAGTTCAATAATAGACATGGATAGAATAATAGTTTTAGAAAATGGAGAAGTAGTTGGGTGTGATAATCATACAAACTTATTAAAAAACTCTTCTATATATAGAGAAATATATAAGTCTCAGATATCGACATAGGTATAAAGGTGGTGAGTAATGTATGAAAAGTAAGATTGAAAGTAGATTTACACCAAGAAAAAAACCTAAAAATACTAGAAAAACAATTGGGAGACTTTTAAAATATTTTAAAAATGAAAAAAACATGTTTTTGTTAATAAGTATTTTGGTTTTGGTAGACAGTTTAATAGTTATACTAATTCCTCTTTTAATAGGAAAGTGCGTAGACTTAATAGATATAAGTGGAATAAAATCCTCTGTATTTAAAGTAACTTTATTAGCTTTATTAATTTTTTATTTAATTGATTCAATAGTGAGTTTATTTAAGGAATTTATAATGATAAACATGTCTCAAAGAGTTATAAAAAATATAAGATCATCTGTTTTTTCAAAATTACAAACATTACCTATTTCATATTTTGATGAACATAAAACTGGAGATTTGATGAGTAGAGTAACAAATGATATAGATAATATTAGTAGTGGTATATCAAGTTCAATAACTCAGATAATAACTTCTAGTATAACTATTATAGGGACTGTAATTATGATGTTTTTATTAAGTCCCTCATTAACAATATTAAGTATAATTACTATGCCATTAGTAATTATATTAAGCAAATTTATAGCTAGAAGAAGTAAAGTGTTCTTTAAAAATCAACAAATAGAATTAGGATTATTAAATTCTCATATAGAAGAGAATATAAAGAACATGAATGTAATAAAATCTTTTAATTATGAACAAGAATCAATAGAAACATTTAATGAAATAAATGATAGACTTTTAAAAGAATCATTAAAAGCTCAGATATATAGTTCTCTTCTTATGCCAATGATGAATGTTATTACCAATATAGCATTTGCACTAATTTCTATAGCAGGTGCGTACCTTTCAATAAAAAATATAATCACTGTAGGAGTTATAGCTACATTTTTAAGTTATACAAAACAATTTACGAGACCGCTTAACGAACTTGCAAATTTATTTAATACTTTTCAAATATCTATTGCTGGGTGTGAAAGAGTGTTTGAGATATTAGATGAGCAAGTGAAAGAGAAATATAAAAAAGAAGATACAAAAAAGGTAAATATGTTAAAAGGAGATATAGAATTTAAAAATGTATGGTTTAAATATAATGAAGGAGATTATATATTAAAGGATTTAAGTTTTAAAATTAAAAAAGGAACTAGTAATGCGATAATAGGAACTACTGGAAGTGGAAAAACAACTATTATAAATCTTATAAATAGATTATATGAGCATGATAAGGGAAATATATTAGTGGATGGATATAATATAAACAATTATGAAAAAGAAAGTTTTAATAATGCATTTTCAATTGTTTTACAAGATATATATTTATTTAATGGTACAATATTAGAAAATATAAAATACTCAAAATTGGATGCTACAAAAGATGAGGTAATAGATGCATGTAAAATATCTAATGCACATAGTTTTATAATGAAATTAAAAAATAATTATGATACTTATATAGAGGAAGGGGGAGATAGTTTAAGTATTGGACAAAAACAGTTAATAAGTATATCAAGAGCTATACTTAAAAACCCATCCATATTAATATTAGACGAGGCAACAAGCAGTATAGATACTAATACTGAAAGAAAAGTTCAAGAAGCTATAAAACATGCAATGGAAAATAGAACTAGTATAATAATAGCACATAGACTTAGCACTATAAGAGATTGTGATAATATAATGGTTATAGATAAAGGGAAAGTAGCTGAAAGTGGAACACATGAGTATCTAATGAATAAAAGAGGAATTTATTATGATAGTATCTGTTCTTTAAAAGGAGAGAATGTACAATAAGGTGATGTCTAAAATTAAAGATATCACCTTAAAAATATGTAATTATAAAAAATAGTTTAAAAATCCAGTATGTTCATTGAAAATATTAAACCCTATTAAAATGAGTATAACTCCACCTATGAGTTTAGCAAAGTTACCTAAAAAAGAACCCACCTTATTTCCTATTAATACTCCTAAAAAACAAAGTATGAATGTTATTATACCTATGCATAAGATAATTGGGATTATAGAAATATTTAAAAATGAAAAGCTAACTCCAACAGCGAGGGCATCTATACTAGTAGCTATAGATAATATAAAAATGTCAAAATTACTAAAACTAGATGAATAGGAATTATCATCTTTTGAAAAAATCATATTGCATCCTAAAAAACATAAAAGTACTAACGCTATAACATGGTCTATAGATTTTATACAATCAGAAAATTCAATTCCTATTTTCCAGCCTATAAGAGGCATTAAAGCTTGAAATAATCCAAATGAAAAAGCAATTTTTATTGCTAGTTTAAAATCTATTTTTTTTAAACACATACCTTTAGATAATGAAACTGTAAATGCATCCATAGACAAAGCAAAAGAAGTCATTAATATAAAAATTAAACTCATACAAATTCTCCTTAATATTATTTAAAATATAAAAAGTTCAATATTAATATATATAGATACAAGTATGTAAATAGTCTAAGTTTTATATTTTCTAAAATTTTATATACATCAAAAACATATATAGTTTTAAAAAAATATACAAATATATGGAATTTTTCGAAACTATAAAAAATTTGTAGTTAAAGTTTTCATACATTATAGAAAAAGCATCAAATAAAGCATATAATAGTATGAGTAGGTAAAAAAGGAGGGGTTGGTTATAAAAAAATATAGTGGAGAAATTGGATTACTATTAGTATCCTTGATTTGGGGAAGTGGGTTTGTAGCAACTCAGATGGGCTTAGAAAATGGGCTTACACCATTTCAATTAATGACAGGTAGATTTTTTATAGGATCACTTTTGTTAAGTGTTATATTCTTTAAAAAACTTAAAAATATAAATAAAAAAGATATTATCTCAGGTATGTTGCTTGGTATGTTTTTATTTATAGCATTTTCTTTTCAAACTTTCGGGCTAAAGTATACAACTCCAGCAAAGAGTGCGTTTTTAACAGCTGCAAATGTTGTAATAGTTCCATTTGTAGGATGCATTTTATATAAGAAAAAAGTAGATAAAATAGGAATTATAAGTAGTTTAATTACACTTGTAGGAATAGGAATTATCTCATTAGAATCAGATTTTAGTATAAGTTTTGGGGATATATTGACATTAGTATGTGCTGTAGGGTTTGCTATGCATATATTTTTAACTAGTGAATTTACAAAAAAACATGATCCGGTTGTACTTACATGTATACAAATGATAACAGCATTTATGTTATCACTAGTATTACAAGTTTTTGTAGGAGAAGCAAATACTACTATAAGCAGCTCAACTGTAGGATCTGTACTATTTTTAGGGGTATTTAATACAACTTTATGTTTTCTTGGGCAAACTGTGTGTCAAACTAAAGTTGATGGAACGAAAACCGCTATATTATTATCCACTGAAGCAATATTTGGAATGATTTTTTCTATAATAATAGCAAAAGAAATAATAACATTTAAAATGATTACTGGAAGTTTATTTATATTTATAGCTATTATTTGTGCAGAGACAAAACTATCATTTTTATTAAAAACAGAAGGTTCATTAGAACTTAATGAAGTAGAATAAATAAAAATTTATAAATAAGTCATATTAAGAGTTTAAATATTTTAATATACTTTAAAATAAAAGGGAAAATTATAATTAACAAAAAACAGGTTATCTAATTACAATTAGATAATCTGTTTTTGTATGAATGGATAGAAAAGAAGTAGATAAATAATTAAAGGGAAATAAACAAACAAGTCATATAAATATATATAAGGGTAAATAAATTGTAAGAAGAGGTGTTTGTATGAGTGAAAAAATTGCAGTAATATATAAGACGAAATATGGGAGTACAAAAAAATATGCAGGTTGGATTGCTTTAAAGCTAGGTGCAGACTTGTATGAAATTTCAGATATAAGATCAAAACATTTAATTGAGTATGAAACTATAATATTTGGAGGAGGAGTATATAGAGGTAAAATTAATGGATTAAATTTTATTAACCAAAATTATAATAAGATAAAAGATAAAAATATTTATATTTTTTCAGTTGGGATGGAAAATGTAAGTGAAGATAGAAAAGAATTATTAATAAAGAATAATTTTAAAAATATAGAAGCAAAAAATATTAAATTCTATAATTTTAAAGGAGAATTGGATTGTAGTTCACTAAGCGTTATAGATAAAATTATGATGAAGGGATTAAAAAGTATGTTAAACAAAAAGACTGAATCAGAATTAACAGAAGAGGATAAAGTTGTCCTAAGGGGATTTGAAGAAAAAGTAAATTTAACGGATAAAAGTTCTATAAAAGCTTTGGTAGAGGAAGCTAGTGGATGTGCTGAGTACTAATGATAATTTTAAAATTATCATTAGTACTTTTTTAAATAAATAAAAACATTCTTAAAAACTCGTAATAGTCATTAGTCTCAAATGATATAGTTTGAGTATTTAATAGTTTACATCCAGGATAGAAAGAAGCTTTATAAGCATCATAGTGATTTTTAAATTTTATTTCTATAAAAAATAATTTCGGAAGTTTTATTATATGTCTAGAAAGATCACCAGATAGAGCTTTTTCAACTCCATCTTGTATATTTTTTAAAGCTACTTCGGGGTGAATAGATAATGATGCATTTCCTATTCCTTTAGATACAGAAACAGTTATTATATTAGGGTTTAACTTTTTAGCATTTTTACAAAGAAGTTCATCTCCACTTAAAAAGGCAACGGGAACGTTGTAGTAAGCACTTGTATATGCATTTATCATAAATTCAGTTGCAATTTCTCCGTTTATTTTTACATAATCATACTTTGAGCTATTCATTGTGTGAGAAAGTGGATTCCCATCTTCGCTGGCACCACTATGATATCCTATAAAAATAGTTGCATCAAAGCTATTATCAATTCCTGACATCATAATAAGTGGATTGTTAGTCCATCCTCTAATTAAATTAACATTTTGTGGAAGTAAAGCTGGATTAATACTTCTTGCACTTCCATGCGCATCTTTTACTAAAATTAAATCGCAATTATATTTATTTGCACCATCACAAGCTGATTTCACTTCTTTGGTCATTTGAATTTTATGATATTCTCCAAGCGGGTAATCAAGATTAGTTTCTTCCCAGTTTACAATTCCACATGTACCTTCTATATCAGAACTTATATATACTTTCATAAAAATATTCCTCCTAGTTTTTATATGGGGTTTACAATTATAAATATAAAAGTCTATTAATAATTGTAAGCTACATATAATAGAT